>CAYOCI010000007.1:0-3161 GCA_964402415.1 uncultured Clostridia bacterium | reverse complement strand
AGCTTGCGATAGAGAGTGGTGCGGTCGATCCCTAAGATCTCGGCTGCCTTGCTCTTGTTGCCTTGAGCCTCCTGCAGAGCACGCTTGATCGCCTCCACAGTCAACTGTTCCAGGTCAAAGGGGTTTAGCCGCGGCATCTGCCAGTCGGGGATCATCTCCAAGCACTCGTCAGGCGAGACGGTCGCCTCATTGCTCTGCACCGTCAGCCGTTCAGCGAAGGCTGCCAGTTCACGGATATTTCCAGGCCAGTGATAACGGCCGAGCTGGTGTAGAGCCTCTCTGCTAATCATACGAGGCTGGGTATGGTAGCGCTGGGCATATATGCTTAGGAAATGGTTGAGCAGAAGTGGAATATCGCCGCTCCGCTCCCTTAAGCTTGGCAGGCGCAGATTGAGGACATTGAGACGGTAATAGAGATCGGCGCGAAACTCGCCTTTCTGCACCATCTCCTCGAGGTCACGATTGGTGGTCGCGATCACGCGGACATCGACCGAGATCACCCGATCATCACCAATGCGGACGATCTCACGCTCCTGCAGGACACGTAACAGCCGCGCCTGCATACTCGGTGGCATCTCCGTCACCTCGTCGAGGAGCAGTGTCCCCCCATGGGCCTGTTCGAAGACCCCCGTCTTGCCATCACGACGGGCATCGGTAAAGGCACCTTTCACATAGCCAAACAGCTCACTCTCCAGCAGCGTGGGCGGCAGAGCAGCACAGTTGACCGCCACAAACGGTCCTCCGGCTCGGGGGCTGTGGTTATGGATGCTTTGCGCGAAGATCTCTTTTCCGGTCCCCGTCTCGCCGCGGAGCAGAATCACCGAGTCGACCGCAGCGTAGCTCTGCGCCTTGGCCACGGTACGCTTCAGCGTCGGAGCCTCACCAACGATATCAGGAAAGGTCGCTTTGGCCACATGACCGCGATCAACCAGCTGATGGCGAATACGACGCTCGACATCCTGGATCTGCTTTAGCTCCTGAAAAGTGGCAACCACACCGAGGGTCTCACCATTGACAACAATCGGGACACGATTGGTGACGATACGAACCCGTCCGACCTGCTGCAGACTGCCGATCTCGGCGGTGCCTGTGGCCAAGACCTCGGGTAGTCGCGAGTTGGGAATCGCCATCCTTACAGGACGCCCGACCGCTTGTTCAGGGTCCAGACCAAGCAGTCGGGCTGCTTCCGGGTTGATCATCGTTATGTTTCCGTCCTGGTTAACAGCCACTACCCCATTCTGCACGTAGTCAAGGATCGTTCGCAGCTGCTGTACCCGGCCACTCTCCGCGCGACGGGCATCCACCAGACGCTCTGCTTCACGGTAAGCGCTGAGGATCGCCTCTTTTCCTGATCGAACCAAGATCGCCTTCAGGCCATAGCGCTGCGCGGTTTGCGTCGCCACCGTATCGCCGATAATAACCTGTATACCGTCCTCCGCCATGCTGCGGATGATCTGATCACACTCGCCATGGTGGGCCCACTCTTTCACCTGCAGTTCGGCTAGGTTAAGGATCGATTTGACGCGTTCAGCGCCATAGACCACATTGCTGAAACCTGCTACCCCCATCGGCAGGCCGTATTTCGCTCCCTTTTGGATCGCTTCCAAGACGTCATAGGCGGTGACCGAGACTTCCACCACAGGAATGTCCTGCTGGAGTTCGCGCAGGGCCACGGCGACACCGCCACGGCTGACGATCACGTCCACGCCCTGACGCTTGGCCACGGCCAGCAAGCCAATGGCGTCGGGTAGATTCGCCACCAAGATGGGGATGTTAAGCTCAAGTTCGCGGTTGATCTGGGTAGCTTCTTGGGCCAGATCCGCGTACGGAGCGATAAAGAGGATACTACGCATCCCGATCACACTCCCTAATCTCCCTGTCGAACTTAGTCGATTGTCTCCATTTTAACATAAAGCTCACAGGAGTGGACAGACTTTCCGCTACAGGTCGGGGCGAGGTATCTGGTCACTTCGGCAGGCAATGCGTAATCACCTACTCTCAAGCAGGGGAACACCACCACCGCGACGAAGTATCTGCTGGTCTATATGATAGAGCCCAACGGGCAAGGACAAAGAGGGACCGGCGGGCTTGTCACCATCTGTGGCGCTGCTAAGGCGCCATAGGGAACCAATGACCCATGTCGCCTGCCTAACGCGGCGATGAAAGGACAAGGAGGGACCCCCGTGATCAACCAAGATCGTATGGTTAAAGAGTTCATTGAGTTAGTACAGATCGATAGTCTCAGCCGTCAGGAACGGCAAATGGCTGATGCCCTAAAGGTCAAGCTGACTGAGCTGGGCCTCACCGTCACCGAAGACCAGGCTGGTAAACCGATCAATGGCACTGCTGGCAACGTGATCGGCAAGCTGGCAGGCAGCATTCCCGGCGCCCCGGTGATGCTCTTTGCCGCCCATATGGACCGCGTCACCCCTGGCAATGGGATCAAGCCAGTGATCAAGGGCGATACCATTTACTCCGATGGGACCACCATTCTCGCCGCCGACGATATCGCCGGTGTGGTGCAGATCCTTGAAGCCATCCGCTTCCTTAAAGAGAAGAACGTCGCTCACGGTGACGTGGAGGTGCTGTTCACCATCTCCGAAGAGGGCGGTCTATTCGGTGCCAAAGGTCTTGATCGCAGCTCGGTCAAGGCAGAGATGGGCTTCTTCCTCGATGGCGGCGGTGATGTCGGGACGATCATCCCGCAAGCCCCTGCCCAGACAAAGATCAATGTGACCATGAAAGGCAAGTCAGCCCACGCTGGTATCGAACCGGAAAACGGGATCAATGCCATTCAGGTCGCGTCGTCGGCCATCGCCAATATGAAGATCGGGCGCATCGATGCTGAGACCACCGCCAATATCGGTACCATCTCCGGCGGTCTGGCCACCAATATCGTCTGCGAGCAGGTGGAGATCCGCTGCGAGGCCCGCAGCCGTAATCAGCTAAAGCTGGATGCCCAGGTCAAGCATATGGTCGACGAGTTCGAAAAGGCCGCTCGCCGCTTCGGCGCCACGGCTGAGATCAACGTCGAGCAAAGCTACCCGGCCATGAACCTCACCGAAGCTGATCCGATCGTCGACCTGACCATTGCTGCGGTCAAGCGCATGGGCCTGACCCCCACCCTGACCCCGACCGGCGGCGGCAGCGATGGCAATATC
>CAYOCI010000006.1:12138-80181 GCA_964402415.1 uncultured Clostridia bacterium | reverse complement strand
CGATCCTTGGTCAGGCCGAGGACTGCTCGGATGATCTCTTCATCGCGGGGCGCCTGAGCCAGTTCCTCTTCACTCGCCACCACACGCAGCCCGATCTCCACACTCCCCTGTGACGCACTGCCATCGGCGGATAGGTAGCTAACCGTGATGCTAAAGGATACATCAGTGTCAACGAAGTGGTTCTCGATCGGGATGATCGCCTGGCTCGGCCAGCCGAGGTCCCCGATCAGGAGCTCGATATGGCCACCCTGCACCGTCTGGATAAAGCCATTGAGATTCTCCCCTACCTCGATCAGGTCGGGGATGGATAGGGTCAGTCTAACCCCCTTGGCGGTGATGGCTTGTGCCAGCTGCAGTTCCTGGGCGAAGATACCGTCCAGCTCGCCCATATTGACGATATGGTAGAAGAGCCCCCCACCACTGAGCGCCATCTGCGCCATGATATTGGCGTTATAGTCGATCCCGATCCCCAGGGTCGAGACGGTGATCCCGTTCTGCTGGCAGCGCAGCGCGATGGAAGCCAACCCATCGACATTGGTGATCCCTTGATTCGCCTGCCCGTCGCTGAGCAGCACGATCTTGCAGTTGTACCGGTCGGTGAGCTCCGGCGAGATCATCTTCCTAGCCATCTCGATGGCGTCAGAGATATTGGTGCTCCCCCGCGGATGGATCTGCTGGATGCGCTCCGCCACCGAGCGGTGATTCGCGGGGTTCACGGGGGTCAGGGGCTGCTCGATGCTGGCGATATGATCGAACGAGACCACGCCAAACAAGTCCGTGGGGCGCAGCAACCCAAGGAACTTGATGGCCGCGCTGGCGGCATAGCTCATCTTCGTGGCATGCTCGTATGCACCGCGGCGCTGATAGGCCGACTCCTCCGCGGACCGCCAGGCTGGCTCTTCCATCGAGCCGCTGCGATCGATGACGAAGATCATCAGGACCGGCTTCCCGCTCTGGACCGCCGGTGCCTGCGGCGGCACCAGCTCTACGCGCAGATGGTTGAGCCCGTTGCGATTGAGAATGGCTTCCCTGGCAAACTTCGCTGTGAGCTTCATCATGGATACGTCCTCCCTCTCACTCTTTACGTTGGTTCCCAACACCACCTTGGCGGCACACGAAGATGAAACCGCCCCACTTTGCGAACGCCGGCTTCTGCAGGCTGTGGGCTGCGGGCCGTGGGCCATTTTCACTCTAGCGCGCGGATGAAGTCGATGATCTTCTTTAGCTTGGTCGTGGTGACCTGCGGGCTGACCACCAGCGTCAGATCCTCATTGACCCGGATGGTGCGGCTCTTCGCCTCGGCCTTTGCTGGGCGTGGCGGTTCAGAGGCTGCCGTGCGGGTCGACGAAGTATACATCATCGGCATGGGCGGCGGGGAGAACTCACGCATCTCCACTTGCTCCGCCATCAGCGGGCGGGCGTATGCTTGGCTGGCCTCCGCCACCCGGGCCACACAACTCGCCCGGATCTCATCCAGTGAGCGATCACGGATCACGGTCTTGATCTGCTCCAGAGTCAGGCTGGTGTGCTCGCGCAGCAGGCGGATCGCCCGAATCTTGTCCAGATCTGCCTCGGTAAAGCAACGCTTGCCGGTCTCGCTGACCTCAAACATCCCCTTCTCGAAGGCGTAATAGTTCACCGTCCGTTTGCTTATCTCGCTGTCCCCTTCGGCCTGTAGCACCTGCGCCGCCTCTTCGGCGGTATAGCGTCCCTGTTCGTCCATATTGGTTGTCCCTCACTATCGTTACACTATGCTGTTATTATTACACCATGGTGGTATGTTGTCAAGAGTTTCCTTGATAGTTCCGGGGATGGCCAGCACCCTTTCCGGCATAGCTCCGTTTGCTCGATAATTCTACCCGTGTCGAGCGCAGTAAAGGTAGAAATATGCTGAATATTAATAGATATACTGGTATAATGTATCTAACTTGGTAAGGGAATGAAGGTGATTGATGAGGATGTGCTGGGTGTTATTCATGGTGGGGTATTTCGTTACTAACGTTGATCCAAATTGTCGGAGGTGATGTTAGTTGACTATTATCGCTGGTAAGCACTTTGCTCTAATTACATTTCTTGTCTTCTCCTGTGTGGTTGTCTATCAGATCCTGCAGGCCAGAAAAACGGACAAGCCCATCAGTATCCGCCGCCTGGCAGGTGTTGAAGCTCTCGAGGAAGTCATCGGTCGCGCCACTGAGGCTGGACGACCCGTCCACTTCACCGCCGGCGTCAACAGCATCGAGGGCGGGGACTCCACTGCTCGTGTCCTGGGTGGTCTAGAAGTCATGGCCTGGATGGCGAGACGCGCCGCCCACTATAACACGAAGCTGATCGTCACGGTCTGCGCTCCATCCACCTACGCTGTTTCCCGCGAGATCGCCAAGAACTCGTTCGCTGAAGCCGGTAAGCCTGAGGCGTTCCAAGAGAGCATGGTCCGCTTTCTCTCCAATGAGCAGTTTGCCTACGCCACCTCAGCCATCGGCATCATCCAGGCCGAGCACGCTGCGGGCAACGTCATGATCGGCGGCTTCGGTGCCGAGTCACTCCTCCTTGCCGAAGCGGGCAATACTGCTGGCGCCATTCAAATCGCCGGTGATACCAACGTCTATCAGATCCCATTCTTCGTTGTTGCCTGTGACTACACGCTGCTGGGCGAGGAGATGTTCGCCGCCGGCGCCACTCTCAGCAACAACCGCGACGTCTTGGGCTCCTTGAGCGCTCAAGATTTCGGCAAGGCCATCGCCGTCTGCCTCATTGTCCTCGGCGCGTTAGCCACGACCATGGGGAGCCCATTCTTCACCAATCTGGTTAAGTGGTAAGGGGGTGCGAAAATGAGACGTGAGATTCCAATTCTGACCGCTACGATTGTTGGCCTAATCATGATCGCCGACAACTTCATCAAGATGGCCGCAGTCAATCAAGCCGCAGTCACCATTCGTGCCTGGGTGGTCATCGTGGCAACCCTAGCTCTGCCACTGGGCGCGTTTAACCTGCTGCGTGTACACTGGCCTCGCATCTCTGCCCGCAAAGATGGATGGGTCAACAGCGCCGTGCTATATGGCGCCATGATCTCCACCATCGTGATCGGCTTGACCATCGGAACTAAGAACAGCGCGTATGCGTTGCTGTATGACGGGATCATGGTTCCCGGGAGCTCGACCGCCTACGCCCTCCTGGCCTTCTTCATCGCGTCTGCAGCCGCTCGTTCCTTCCGCGCCCGCAGCCTCGAGTCGACCCTGCTGCTGGTTACCGCGATTCTGCTCATGCTGGGCAATGCTCCCATTGGCGCCCTGATCAGCCCCGTACTACCAAAGGTGGGGGCCTGGATCATCAGCATCCCGAACACCGCGGCGCAGCGCGGCCTAATCATCACCAGCGCTTTGGCCTTCATAGCCATCAACCTACGCAATATCCTGGGCCTCAGCTCTGAATGGCTGGGCAGCAACAAAGACTAGAAGGAGGATAAGTAGATGAAGTTCAACATCTTCAACCCAGATCGCCGGATCATCTATGCCGTCCTTCTGGTTGCCTTGGTTATCCCGCTGATCAACCCCATCGGCCTGCCTATCCCCATCTCGGCAGAAACACGGGGGGGGTTCGACGCCATCAACAAGCTGGCGGCCAACGACAAGGTCCTGGTATCGTTCGACTATGGCCCCAGCTCTTCTGCCGAGCTAAACCCTCAGGCCGAAGTTATCCTCAAGCATCTGGCTCAAAAAGGGGTCAAGACCTATACCATGACCACCATGGCCGACTCAGATAACTTGACCGCCAATATGGCCGACAAGGTCTTCGGTGCGGCAGGCAAGAAGTATGGCGCCGACTACGTGCATCTAGGTTACGCAGCGGGCGCTGAGTCCGGTGTGGCCGCCATGAGTGACTCGATCGGCTCCACCTTCAAGACAGATGGTCGCAAGACACCCATCACCCAGATCCCCGCCATGGCCGACCTCAACAAGCTGGCTGACTTTGACCTCGTCGTCAGCCTGAACGTTGGCGACGCCATGCCCACCGCCGCCTGGGTGCGCCAAGCCTTCACCAAGAACAAGATCAACCTCATCCTCGGTGTTGCTGCGGTCATGGCGCCCGGCAATATGCCGTATGTACAGTCCAAGCAGGCAGTCGCCATGCTGACTGGGCTCAAAGGCGCTGCCGAGTATGAGATGATCCTCGAATCTCCTGGCTCTGCGGCCGCTGCCATGGATGCTCAGTCGATCGCTCACCTGCTGGTCATCGCCATCATCGTGCTCGGCAATGTCGGCTACTACCTGAACCGCAAGCCCAAAACCGCGTAGAGGGGGGAAAACCATGAGTACAGCTCCGGTTGTATGGCTTGCAGCCATCACCACATTGGTTATGATCAGCTTCGTTTTTCGAATGGACAACAAGGTCTATCAGCTCTTCCAAAACGCATTCTTAGGGATCGCCGCCGGCAACGCCGTCGTCGTCGGCTGGCAGAACTTTGATAAGCAGGCACTCAAGCCTCTGTTCGAGGGTAAGATCATCTACCTCATCCCCATCGTCCTCGGGCTCATGCTTTACTCCCGCTATGTGCCCAATATGGGCTGGTTAGCACGCTATCCCATGGCGCTTCTGATCGCCGCTGGCGCCGGTATCGGTCTAGCAGGTGCGGTCCAGGCACAGTTCCTGAGCCAGGTCTCGGCGACCTTCGTCAAGCTGAACTCCCTGAATAACATCATCCTCTTCCTCGGTGTCCTAGCGGTTATCTCCTACTTCTTCTTCACCGGGACCTATACCAAAGCGCTCACCGGTCCCGGCGCCATCGTCACCAAGGCAGGCCGCTGGGTCATGATGATCGGCTTTGGCGCTTCCTTCGGCAACGCCGTCATGAGCCGCTGCTCACTCTTAATCGCTCGCCTGCAGTTCCTACTAACGAACTGGTTGGGGGTATAGGCGGAGCCTAGGTAAGTACGAACAAGGACGGTGTCCGCTCAGCGGACACCGTCCTTGTTCCATTCATTCGCCTTTAGCAAGCATTAGGTTCCCTCTGCGGTTATCTGCTGCGTCTTTGTTAGTATGGGTCACCTTGCGTGTAGGTTGTCCTAATAGGAAAGCTCCAATGATGACACTGTGTGACTTGCAGGTGCTACTAATCTGAGATCGCCTTAACTGCCGAAGCCATTCTCAATTAGCACTCGCGATGCTCATGCTGTGGGAAGGTCCTGACCAGCAAGCATTCCAGCTAAAGACATCTTCCAATGTGATCACCAACGCCACCCCCAGACGGAACGATTGCCTGTGCTTTATTGCATGAACTAAAGGGCCTGTGGGTGCGTCCCCTTAGCCTGGGAAGTAGATTGACCCAACTTTTTCAGTGCAGCATCCGACAGTGTACTGATTGGGCAAATACGGCACCACGTTCGCGGGTAAAACAGCCAACCGAGCACCATCCCCAAGACGGTGGTAGTAAACATCATGGAGTAGATTCGGTAGGCTAGGTGGATCACCCAATCTGGCGCTCCCAGGGTAAGAAGCTGCGGAAGTTTCCAGGGGAGTACAAAGGCTACCAAAAAGCGTAGGTATTCCATAGGAGCCGCGAGACCTCTGGCGACCCTAAGCGTGGACATGGTAATGACGAAGAGATTGAAGCCGAAATAGACCACCATGATCCACTTGCCATTACCGAACAACCAGTCAGGGCCTCTGCTGCCAGTCAATGATCTGCCCTTGAACAGCCTCGTAAAAAGGCTAGCACGTGGGCAATAACTCTGACACCATGTCTTCTTTCTGTCTTTGAACAATAATACAAATGGCAAGAGCATACAGATCAGTCCCAGAAAGGCAAAAAGAACATTAAACAACCCCAGCGTAAAAAACAATATCGTCACCACGTAGAGATAGCTCCTCAATCGTTTTTCCATTAACGACCTCCCAATAAACTAATACGCATACCCAGCTAGGGTATTTACTAGTCTATCATGAATCTTACGCCCTGCAAACTTGATAACCACAAAAGTCGGGTCTTCCGCGACTTTTGTGGTTAGATTTTGCCTCTATTGACTGGCTTATTTTGTGGATGATATAATGAATATACCCATAGGGGGAATAGGTATATAGATGGAGGTTCATATGGCTCATCCAAAAACTCGCCTGGGGGTTCAGCTTCTTTCGTTCGCCGTCTTCTTAACTCTAATGATCATCGGCAAGGCCCAGTTTTGGATGGCGCTAATTTTTGCATCCATCATTTTAGCCTCGTATTTCGGGCGGTTCTATTGTGGGTGGATTTGTCCAATAAATACTCTGATCCGCCCCATTAACTGGCTGGGCAGAATGCTAGCTACCCAGAAAAAGAGCGTCCCAAGCTGGATCAGCAAAACTCTCGTACGCCGCATAGTTCTTTCGTTATTTCTCGGGGGATTGGGCTACACCATCTACACCATTACCCAAGGTCGAAAGTTCCCACTGCCCGCGATCATCATCCCACTTGGTTTACTCGTGACACTGTTCGTCAATGAGACAGCATGGCATCGTTATCTGTGCCCCTGGGGCATATTGTTTAGCCTCACAGGACGTTTCGCCAAGCTCAAAATCTCAGCTCAGGGCTGTCGTTCCTGTAACGTTTGCACTGCGGCATGTCCTGCCGGGGCGATAAACGTCGGCAGAACGGAAGGCGCGAGAATCGATCCGACGTATTGCCTGGTCTGTTTCCAGTGCCAAGAGGTCTGCCCTGTCAACGCATTGAACTATGGTCGCCCATCAGTCAAAGATGTTCATGATGCACCTCCTGTTAAGGGCTTATAGATTGAAGCAAGATGACCTCAAGGAACAGAGAACACCGAATGAGGCGCTCCACTCTTATACTACGCAAACACAGTCAGTCGATCAAACTAAGCTATTTGACCTTCTTGGCCGGGGAGTAAGGGGACGAAGAATCCTGAGGCTCCGTATTGTGCCGCTCGGTCATGATGGTCGGCTTCGGCGATTGCTTCGGCAACACTGTCATGAGCCGCTGCTCGCTGCTGATCGCTCGACTGCAGTTCCTACTGACTAGCTGGTTGGGGGTATAGACGGAGCCTAGGTAAGTATGAACAAGGACGGTGTCCGCCACGCGGACACCGTCCTTCCCTTTACCTATCGAAACTCTAGGCACCACGTTACTACTCGGCCGCTTTGTCAGCCCGGAGCTGCGCCAGAGTGGTATGCACTTGTTTCGTATTCTGTGAGAGATGGTCGTATGTGTGCTTGCCATTGCCGCGCCCGTGTCATGCGCAATCAGCGCAAGGTCCTGAGCATGGCGAGCTTTAGTGCGAACTGACCATGGTAATAGGCAGTTTGGAGCACGGTGTCAAGACTAAGGAACCAGAAGCATACATCCCATACCAACCTCATATCATTATTTGAAGAACTGACACGAACGGAGGGGGTTGTACGGGAGGACGCTATATTACTGTCGAACCGGATGTGAGAATCTATGTAGAGGACGTTGACCCGGGAGGTGGGAAGCCAATCCTGTTTGTCCACGGTTGGCCAGCCAACCACAAGATGTTTGAATACCAGTTTAACCAGCTCCCTAAGATGGGTTATCGATGCATTGGTATGGATATGAGGGGATTTGGTAACTCGGATAAGCCCTGGAGTGGCTACACCTATGATCGACTGGCAGACGATATTCGGTGTGTGGTTGAAGCGCTCCAATTGGACGACTTCACGCTCGGAGGCCATTCTACTGGTGGAGGAGTCGCCATTCGCTATATGGCACGCCATAATGGATATGGGGTATCAAAGCTAGCTCTTTTTGCAGCTGCAGCCCCCAGCCTTATCCAGCGTCCATATTTCCCCTATGGATTAACACGAGACGACATCATCAAGATCATCCAAGACACATATAACGATCGCCCCAAAATGCTGCAAGGATTCGGGGATATCTTCTTCTACCAACATGTGACTGAGCCATTCTCAGATTGGTTCTTTCAATTGGGATTGCAGGCAGCAGGCTGGTCCACTGCTGCAGTGGCAAATACCTGGCTAGACGAAGAAGGCCTGTTTTCAGATCTCGGGGAAATACATGTGCCCACACTGATTCTCCACGGCATCCACGATCAGGTTTGTCACTTCCCTTTGGCTGAAGCACAGAACAGAGGAATTGCGAACTCAAGACTCGTCCCGTTTGAAAACAGCGGCCACGGATTGTTCTATGATGAGCGCGACAGATTCAACCAAGAGTTGGCACAGTTTATCGGGTAAAGCCTCTGCTCTGCAATCACAAGCCATTGTCTAGGTTGCAGTGAGTGTGAACGCACTCGATGAGCTCGAAGCCGTCATGCGGGTCCTACGCGATATCACCGCCAGGATGAAGGCATGACTCTGCCGCCTGTATTAGAAACCAGGGAGGGTCGGAGATGCTGGCCCGTCGTGGGACGATTGGAGACTATCCCGTGGATGCTGCCGAAACAACAAGGGAGTGCCTGCGCGCAATGGCGCCGTGCGATCATCACCAAGGCAGGCCGCTGGGTCATGATGATCGGCTTCGGCGCTTCTTTCGGTAACGCTGTCATGAGCCGCTGCTCGATGCTGATCGCGCGGTTGCAGTTCCTACTGACTAGCTGGCTAGGGGTATGGGCAGGGATTAGCAATGTACGAACAAGGACGGTGTCCGCCACGCGGACACCGTCCTTGTCTTTGTCAGTCCTTAAGAAACATCAGGTTTCCCTTCCGGTTGTCTGCGCCGTCACCATTGATGTGCGCCACCCGCCGGGTCCTATTCCCAGGCGCGAGGGCACCGATGATGATATCGTGCATGTAAATGACCTGTTGCTCCACTCCGCTACGCTCCGCCAGGAAGAAGCGATTGTCTTGGCCGATCTTCCACTTGCCATCGACCGATGCCACCGCCCCGAGGTCTTCACTGTCGATAAGCGCGGCTCGGGGTGCACCCCTGTAGATCGTAAAGATCAGCGTCTTGTCGCCGATGGTTTGATAGACGTTATCCACCTCTACCCCTCCCCGATGAGCGCAAGTGGCAGCGTTTTCTCTACGGGGATTCTAGCACAACTGGGTGGAACAGGGCATCGTACTCAGGTCCTAGTCTTCTGGGACTATCTGGACGGGGCTAGGCCCGACAGTCGGATGAAGTCCTCCCGCCGAGGGTGCTATCGGCATGGATCCCAGAGTAGAAAGCGTCGTCCAAGCTCTCGATATGCCGGGGCTCGTCCTGATGCCCTGGCTGATAGGAAAGCACAGCGTCAAGAAGCTGCTCAGCGTCCGGGCCCAGCTCGTAGCGCTCACGAGCGCGCCGGAGAAAGTGCACGATCCGTGAGTTCAGTTTCTGCACGGGGTAGGCCAAGCTCGGATTGGTCAGGTAGTTAAACTCCTTGCGGTAACGGTCTACCCCACCCATGAGGTTGAAGACGTGGACCAGGAGCTGGCCGAGAGCGAAGTAGTAGGATTCGTCGGACCCGCAGAAAAAGGACTTGGGATCCAAGAGCGCAGTGCGGTGGTGAAGATCGTCAGTATAGATGGCAAGACTCCCCTTTGTGTCGTGGTTGTTGCAGCCATACTCCTAGCGAATCTCAGGCTATGCTACTCCAGCATAACATTGAAGGAAGCACTTTGCTAACCATATCTAGGCGCATTAGCTCTGAAAACTCAACGCCACCGTAGTAGCCTCCAAGGCGCAGTGTCAAGTCACTTCGATGAATAGTAGTTCTCCAGCTTCGCTACGCACACGCCTCTGATGTGAGACAGATCATCACGCGAAAGCTCCGCCCATAGTCGAGGAGCGAAACCGAACAATCCGGCAGTCCTATCATGTTCAAAGTACCCGCTAGCGATAAGCGCCTTTACTGGATTCGCCACGATGTTGCCAGCTATCGGCTGCATATCTACGTCACCACGTTGATAGATGCAGTTGCCCTTCTCTATTTTCAGCCCGTTCTTACGGCGCTCGGTATAGTAATCTCTGAAGTAGCAAGCAGCTCTTTCAATAGAAACTTGCCCTTTCTCTACTCCGCAATCTAGAACTGCCAGTATGAGCACTGGCTTATAGGAATATGACATTCTCATGCTTCTGCAGTAGTCGAAGAACATGGTTTTGGTCTTCTGCTGTGTCGGATCGGGTGTTTGAGCTGCGCTAAACGCTGTGACTGTATCCTCGCACACAGCAACTGCTCCAAGTTGCAGAGTATCAGCAATTTGCTGGGCAATGCTAACAACGGATAGAATTGCCTTCTGATTACCACCTAGGTAGAACTCCTTAAGAGACCTCTTCAGAGCGTTCTTCATCACGTCGATTTCTTGATCTGGGTTGGTACTGATCAATATTCCTGCCTTCTCGATGATATAATCGTATGCATCCTTGGATAAAGGACGAATCGAAGTCTGCCATGGCGGGTTTAGGCTCCGCCGAACGCTTTCATAACCTCTCTGTTCCACATAGCCGCCATCGGGGACATAAATGGGGACCTGATTTTCGAAGCGTCGACACCGAAGCAGTCTGGCATAGTAGCTCTCACCGTCAGTCGTGAGGATCTCTCCAACGGTACCGACACCGAAATAGTACCGGTGTTCACTCTTATACCGGTTTCCTTGGTAGTAGATGAAAATATCCCCAGTGTGTAACTGGTTCTTATATCGTGCTGGATAGTGATAAGTGTTGAAAAGATCATCGGAGTAAATGGAGTCCGTATCCACCTTTTGAGACAGAATAACATACATGGTACACCTCACTGTATCCTAGCATTGTCAAAGAACGCAAGTTCTGGTTCGGCAAGAGTGCCAACCACAACCCCTCTATCTAGTAGACGATTCCCGCACTCGCAACAGGTTTCGGGCAGAAGGGCACAGTTATGACAAGCAGATAGATTACAAGACTCGGGGCCTTGGCCCTTAGACTGAATACAGATAGGGTCGGACGAGCACCATGCGGCGTTCTTCAGCGCGGACATGATGGTGTCCTCAATACGGCCTTTTTCACCCTGCCGAACAAGACCGCCCAGCGAACCTTCAGAATCACCAGAGGCTGTATAAAGGAGTAGCCCATACATCTCGTGGTCATTGCTGGTCTTTTCGCAGTAAATACGTTCCCTAATGGATGAGCTGCCGTAGCCACACTCAAAGCCAAGCTGATTTATTAGCAGGTGGGAAAACGTGTGTATTAGCACAAACTCTGGTCTGAGTCTACCGGAAGCATGTTTCCCGAAACTCGATGCATGATACGCTCTATCAAGCTTTTCACTCCGGTCCTGAACCCCTGTTCTCTCTGCGAACTGCTTAAGCATATCGGCATTGAACTCAAAGAAGATGCCTTCACCATACACTTCGATGGCTGGGAGCCACCCCCCGTTGCCTAACCGCAACATTCTCTTTCTTTGAGATATGTCCATAATACTGGGCTCAAGACGCGAAAACCCCACAAATGCGCGTGTCTCCCTGAGTTTAGGTACTAAAGATATGCTCCTGAAATACTTATGAAGCACGGGATCATATACAGAAATGGGGTAGTTGATCGAGTGAAAGTCAAGAGTATCGCCGCCGCTGCTCTTGATAAGAACCTTGTATTCGGCTAAGCGGTAGTCGTCCTCCGACATGTCCTCGGTTATCTCTGGCAGGCATTCGATATTTACTAGTCTCTTTACAGCAGCTGCATATAGATCATCGGCATTGACGAAATTGGCTTCTGCGAGCATCCTTATGAAATCGCGATTCAGTTCACCGTTTATGCGGTGACTTCTCAGGGGGTCAAGAAACTGATCAAGTATACCAACGATGCGGCGGCTGGGTGATTCATCGTCTGTCGGGATATGAATTGAACTTCTGGTGTCGGCGAACCACACATTTGTGGCACCACGCTGAAGAACCTTGACGTCATCACGATCGCATGGGCTGTCGTCGTCTTTCTCCACGCCAAGCCAAGGCCTAGCACCTCTGCACCGATACCCTATCTTCTTCAAAGCTCCGGGTCTTGTTGCTCCGGCTATGGACCGTTTTGCTCCGCAGGAGCATTCGTAGAACACACCCGTTAGTGATGCTGAGGTGCCACCGGTACTTCTGCGGATATGGCATTTACTTGGATCGTATGAATGCTCACCGTCTTGGTGTAACCATTCTGCGACTGGGAAGTCATCGATATGTCCATCGGGGCAAACGACAACGAATCTTTCAGGAATCAGCCTGCGTCCGAACTTCTTCTTGGAAGCACAGGAACGACCGTGCGGCCAAGGGTACCCATCGCAGTAAGCAGCGTTAGTGTAATATGTTAGCTTCTGCATGGTCCCGCAGAAAGGGCAGTAGTGCCACCTCGGAAACTTAACCGCAGGAATTTTCAGATTGTAATTCCTGGCATCGGTTTTTTGATCTCTAAAATCCGGTGGCCAGCGCAACTCCTTTACACCAAGACGCCTTTGCAGGCGTTCATCTTTTATGAGGAACCCATCAGTTGAGTTGTATCGCCACATATCAAGTCCGGCAATCATGAGAGATTCATCGTCAGGAAACGGTACAATTGCACCAACGCCCCATGGACTGATTAGCTGGCTGCGACGCATAGGCTTTTTTGAGAACGCCATCTTAAACATCCTCCGACCAATATCTGTTTTCCAGCACGTATGCCTCACACGAGGAATCTACGCTTCTCATGGATGTCGGTGTGGATAGTCCCCGGTTACCCCACGCCTCATTTCTCATAGTTCCGGAAGGAAACATGAGCGGTACAGCATCCATCGCAGTGAAATCCTGAAATTTCTGAGGGCCCCAATCCTCCCAGTCCCGCAACACCTCATCCATTCGGTTGAGCATTGCTTCCAGTTCATTACTATCGACAGCTTCTACACGCTTACGAATAACACTGTACACACACTCAAGAGTATGATTATCTGGAAGACGAGGTGGATCAGCATTGAAGGCCTTATCTCCCTCAAGTCTCATTATGCCAATCATGATCGCATGTAGAGCCCTTTCTCGCAACGGTGCAGAAAATGGCGTTACGCTAGTCGGCTCAACATTGCAGTACATTCTAGAATGGTAAGACCTGAACTGCTCATAATGGGATTTATCTCGAGGTCGTCCAGGGCGATACAACACAAACACTAAACCAGGAGACGCACTGTCGCGGCCGACACGACTCGTCGCCTGGATATACTCGGATGTCATTTTAGGCTGGCCTGATACAGTCATGAGGCCAAGCCGCGGCACATCAACCCCAACAGAGATCATGTTTGTGGCAAGGCAGATGTCTACCGGTCGCTTTTCACCCGCCGCAGAGGGTTACCAGATACCGAGCTTCTGTAGGCGGAATGGGATCTTATAGCTCCGAACACCGCTCGGGAGTTCTTCGTCGTCCCACATATATCTGCGGTTCTGCCTATAGCCCTCTTGTTTGTCCTCATACTTACGCTTATATATGACATGAAGATATTCGTCGATATCTGCACGAATCCATGTGGCGGCTTGTCCTAACTCACGGATACTATTGAAGTAGCCGATATTGGTCCAATAGGGATCTCGAAGTTCCTCCGACGCCACATTAATGGCCTTAGCACCGTAGAGCAGAGAAGCAAACAGCCGGATTGCTGTCGTTGCGTCTGAGGAAGCGCCAGAAGCGAGGATTCCGACGTACTGCCTGCCAGTACCACTCGTATTTTCAACTGCAAAAAACGAATCTCCAGCATCTAGACCTGAAGGTGGGAACTGGAAAACACTATCGGTGCCGCAGGCATAGAGGGCATGGCACTGTTCCTTTGCGCGGCTAATGGTTGCAGTGGATGCTATTATTTTCGGCTGGATTACCCCGGAGCTTGTCCTCTGTGTACAGAGCTCATGAATGAGAGTTTCATAATGACCGACCATGGAACCCAATGGGCCGGAAATCAGGTGGAGCTCATCCTGGATTATCAAGTCTGGAGATGAAAGTCTCTGCCCATCGTACATCCCAAAAATTGCCTGTGCCTGTGGCCTAAACGGGAGCATAGCGAACTTATCCACGGTACCAAGCAGCAGTGTGGGCGTATTAGCATAGATGTCATCATCAACAACGTACAGCGGCAGTTCATTGCCACTCACAGAGAATTCGCACCCATGTTCAGAGTTTGCGCACTGGAATACCACGCGGGCTTTGCGTCCACCAATCTTCTTATATCCAGGTGTTTCGAACGAGTTATCTCGCTTTATAACCCTACCCATCTGGGCACCACACCACGGACATTTTAGCATCACGAAGGGGTTTACATCACTTCTACCAGAATATAGCTTGTCGTATGCCTTGACTGCATCGCTCGTACTGTTTGGCGTAGTGTCGCCTCCAACCCAAAGACCTATGGTTATGCGAGTATCTCCCAGACTAGCGGAGTGCTCTTTTCTAATCAGATCACAGGCGCAGATCATGGCGGAAGCTCGCTCATACTGCTGTGCAGTCAATAGGCGCAGTGTATATCGCATAAGAATCGTGGTTCCGGCGTCATCCCTGTTGTATAGTCTACGAATGAAGATCGTGTAAGCCGACAGGCCCAGATATGCCTCGGTCTTGCCGCCACCGGTCGGAAACCATATCAGATCGACTTTCCTGCGGTCGTTGCATTGCTTATCTGCCATTGACCTCAGGTTAATGAGAATAAACGCAAGCTGAAAGGGCCTCCATCTCCCATACCTCGTCCTATCGCCATGCCACGTTGACAGATCGGAGATAATCGGCAGTTGCGTTACCGGGTTCTCCAGTTTTATGCCGCCGTTATCATCAACACCCCAATTCTGCAGCGGGAGGTTATAGTGGAGCTGCTGCAGCAGCATTGCTCGGTTCATGTACTGGAACGCCAGCTTTGTTTTGTCATCACTCTTTAGTAGTTCAACACCATCACACATACGCTCAAGGCAAGCTTCACAATTAGCAATATGCCTGTTGGCGGTGTCCTTATAGTTATCAGCAATACTGATGGTTGCAGCCTTGAGCCCATCTATCCAACCCCTGTATGCTGTACAGAGCTTCTCCAGTTCGCCTATTGTTTCGGAAAAGTCACCTAGATCGCTCATCTTGAACATGTCAAGAGATACCCCAGGGATTACGCTTGGCACAATCGGCTTGACTTCATAGGACGGGAATACTGATGTCCTAACACTAGATATCCGACCTTCCACCCCCTCCCAGTCAGCCGCACAGCCGTGACCAATGGCGTAATTCTCTACATTTCTGTATAGAAGCTGATTAGACCAGTAGTCCTCGTCATCCGTGTTGATACGCTGACTGCCAGGCAGGGGGCTGAAGCCTTTTGAAGATACAAGCTGAAATGCCGCTTGAAAATAGCATTCCTCGTCACGAACTGAATCGGTGCTGTTGATCTTCGTATTCTCTAATGTAAATGTATAGATGGAATAACCACTCTGACGATAACGGTAGGTAATGTCAAACCGAAGGTAGGTACCCTTAATCTCGGTTTTCACAATACGGGAATTCACACTAGGCATTCTCAGCGGCATTCCGTCGTTATTCCACGATATGCCTGCCCGGGGATACCGGGTGGACTGTTTTCCCGTAATGGGATCTGTAACGTTGATCATTGTATAAGAACCGGCCGTCACGAGTGCAGTCAGATCATCTTCATCCTTTAGTGCCACGGTAAGGCTTATGGCAGACTGACGATAAGCATTGGAAAGATTGATGAGCTCTTCCGCATCTTCAAGATACTCGTAGTTATCGCCTGAAGACTCGCCATGGGGGGTGGCCCCTTCAGCCACTTCGGCGTCATCAACCTCTGCACCAGGGGTCCCTTCATCCGCCACCGGATCAACCGTTTCCGGCAAAGCGCATTGCGGAAAGAGAATACCGGCAGCATAGCGAACGCGGGGAGGATCCGAAGACAGAATTTCTTCACCGTTTTCCTGAATCATGCCTGGGATGTCTACGGGGTCTGGGCCAATAAACTCTCTTTTTATGATATCAAGTAGCTGCTCTCTTCGGTTGTCAGTCACGGCATAAACCTCCTCCGCTGGAGTTCAAGATACTCACTGTGTGCAGAGTCTGATGTCAGAACGTTCAGCCCAACTCTTGCTCGACTCAGTGCAACATACATAAGCTTATCCGACTGAAATGAGTCGATATCTGTAAGTATTATCACGGTGTTCTCAAGCCCCTTGTATGCTTGAATGGTAGAGAAGGTGATATCGTCAAGTGAACTGACCTGGAAATCGCGAATATCAAAGTCGTCAATCTGAGAGACAACGGAATTCTCACGCCTCACTGGCGATAAAATAGTGATCTTCCGCTTATCGATGCCATTGCTCATCAGCGATGTAAGCAACTCTTGCAGTTTTGTCCTCTGCTCTGCTTGAGAGGAGTAAGTAAGGTAGTTAACCGGTGGGCCATCAGTCTTTACCCATACGCTAGACGGCGGATGGAACCCTGTAACCGTCTCAATCTCCTCACATATTGGCTTGGTGTTGCGGCAGTTCATCGTCAGTTTGAACCAGATGAATGCCGTTCGGTGCTCAAGAATTTCCTTAAGTTCATCGCCATTCCTATCACCAGAGTATATCGCCTGCATGGAAAAGTCGCCATACATGGTCCACTTTCCCCGGTAGAAGCCCTTCTTTAGTGATAAGTCCATGACATCTAGATACTGCGGTTTGATCAGGTCTTGTGCCTCATCAATGATGATCTTGTCATACTTGTCTGACCCGTGCTGCAATGCAACACTTGCAGCCTCCGGCAGATCCTCAGTGTAGAACCGCTGGATATCTTCGTCACATGGCTGCCTGAGATTAGCGCTCCCGCGAAGAGTCATCTGTGCCATATACCTGTGAAATGTCCCTACATAGGCAGGTCGCAAGCTGTAAGACATCTTGGAGAAGTGGCTTCTGAGCCACTCTCCGAGGTTAGCATTGAAGCAGAACAGTGCCACCTTCTCACCAGCAGCTGCAGCCTTCTTTGTTTCTTCAATAGCGAGAAGCGTCTTACCGGTTCCCGCCGCGCCTTGGATCACACATCTGGGGTTATCATCAATCTGGTCAAGGCACCTATACTGCTCTTTTGTTAGTTCGACGAGCTCCTCTTCCGCATTGCGGAGCTGAACACTGACCGCAACTGCCTTGTCAAAATCCCCACGTAGGAGAGATGCGATATACTCGACATCTCTAGTGGACGGCAGCTTTGAACTTCTCAAGGGGCCGTAGCGTTCTTCCCACTTCCGTCTGGTGCCAGCGGCAACTCTCTGAACAAACGCGCCTACTTTTCTGCCGTCATTGCAGTCGAAGACCTGCCATTGTTCCTCGTCCACGCTAATGGCGGTGTATGTGATATCCGGAAACATAACACCGATCCCGTACAACATCTCGGCCATGTACCGATGCGACGCATCCAGTTTGTCGACAAGCGATGCAACGATGCTGAACACTCCGTCCCATGCCTGGTCGAACGGACCTCGCACCTTTCTGCCTGATGCCCCGTGTTTGTCGGTAAAATGCCATACTCCGCTCTCTTGCTTCACCCGGCCACCCTTCACCTCCAGCGCAAACAGACCGAGGTTGGGCGCCAAGACGACAAAGTCGATCTCTCCATGGATGACTCTGTTATGGTTTGTAATCCCCAATGAATGTAGTACAACCCAGTCTACGGTCAGCGGGTCATCACGAAACCACTCGAAGATCCTTCGTTCTGCGTTGCTTTTTACGGCAGGGGATATAGTTGAAGGAATCATTCTCGCCATGCTGCCGTACCCCCTTACCCCTCTACTATCAGACGGTTCGTGTCTGCCATATCAACGACAACAGGTGTGCCAATGTCTATGACCTTCAGAATTCTAACAGTCCCGATGTTCTCGAGCTGGAGAGTAATGGGCTCCCAAATATTGAACGGGTCGATTTCGCCAAATGCCTGTAGTTCGGCTGCGATCTTCTGTTTGAGTTGATCAGACAAGTACTTACCCGCCTGTACGTGAGCGTTTTTCACTTCGCGACCAGCAGAATAAACTTCGTCAATCTTCTCCATTAGCACAGTATCCTCGGTTATCAATGCAATGCTCTCCAGATCATCTCTGTCCTGCGGAGAGATGATATCTTCATTTGACAACCAGCCACGGATTGTCTGCACACTGCGTTTGCATCCAGCTGCGGTAAACTTTTGTATTATCTGTAACTCAGTCGAGAAGACAGTTTCAAGTGTAAGCGCTTCTTTCCACTTCATGGCAGTATCACGAAGACCTGCCTTGCCGCAACTAGCAAGTATCCTGTCAGCAATTTCCTTGATGAGATCACGGCCGCTTTCTCTGACAATGACAAAGTCACCGTTTTTCAGCTCGATCGGTAGCGTGGTGACTATCTTATCATCGTCGTTCACGATAATATCGGTTGCCGTGACGATCCTATGAGGCAACCGGTAGAACGATAGGTAGCCTCCAACAAAGTTCACAGGCACCGCTTCGATAGTATCGGCTGCTCGCTGACCACCTCGCGCTACATACTGGCGGTACTTATTCTCACGGAGAATCCGCTCAACTTCACCCAGTTCGTCGGCTGCGGAAGACGGGGTAGGAGCGGCACTGTCGCTAAATCTTGCTGTCGAGATATCGACAGTCGGCTTGGCGAGATATTTCCGAATGATAGTTCGGTTGTTCTCGTTACTCAGCACCCGGTTCCAGGCGGCGACGTGTGCCTTCTGCCAGCGTTTTTCGTAATCATAGAGCAACACCACGTATGTTTCGGTATTGAAGCTGTACAGCACTTTTCGCATAATACTATTGTTGAGCCAACCAACAATAACAGTAGCATTAAACGCAAAGCGGCTTAGAGCGTAGTACTCGGATGGGTACATAACCGTCACATCCGTCTGAAGGTGTTCACGACTGCAGAAGCCGATCCAATAGGCTTGGCAGGCGGCCTTATCCGTTCTGTCGGGTACAATTATGCAGATATTGCGATAGTGATGAGACAGCAGATGCTCTGCCAGCGCGTCATGTTTCGGGAGTGCATAACCTGAACAGATGGTCTTCTTAAGCCCGCGGATCACCTCGGAATGATCGTTGTAGGCCTCATCGGATATAAACCTCTGCTCCTGTTGTAGGTCGAACTCGCAATCGCTCAGCACCTGATGCATCCTGGCCAAGCTAGATGGGGTATGCGGGTGGACTGTCCTCAACGCTGTAAAGGCGATTGAGAACAATCTATCAAAGGCGCTTATCATTCGCGCCGACTGATCTGAAACCTCTTCTCTGCGAGAGTATAACAGTCTGAGAGAGTCGCTTATTTCCTGCCCGTCTACGGTGACATACTCAATTTTGCGCTTGGCGCAATGCTTCGTCTTGTAGTCCGAGATGATGTTCGAGACGCCGTACAGCTCTGAGGTAATGCTATCTTGGTCCCATCTCCATACGTTGTACCCCCGGTCAATCAACGGTTGGAGCTCAAACGAGTTTGCCACATCCGTAACACACGTGATGGGAATACCTGCTCTCATGAGCTCATCCATGGCATCCAGCTGGGACTCTACGATGCCTACATTTGATATATCGGCGATCACCGACTGCAGTGATGCGCCCTTGCCCATAGCATTAGTGACAGCATACAGGTTCGCCGCAAGGACAATAGCGGGGTTACCGGTCAACTGCCCTGCGCTCAGCGGTTTGATACCACCCTCCAGGTTTGCGTGGCTCAACAATAGAACATCCTGTAACTTGCTGCCATTTATGGTGCTGCCACTAAGATATTCCTTCGTGCTTAGAATCGATGCGACGTAGAAAATAGAGCTGCCGATGTGGGTTCTGTAGTTTTGCAGAAGCTCAATGAGATCAGCCGACTGCGATGCTTTCTTCTTCTGAGCCTCCCTAACATCGAACACACTTGCGAATGTGGGAAATCGAGAGAGACGGTTGGTCTCTGCCAGTTGAAGATGAGGCGCTATTTCAATGGGAAGCCCATACGTGAGTTTTTCGGCGAATCTGACATGAATTAGCTCATATCCTGACTTGCTCTCGATATGGCTGAACTCCATTACACAGTTCTTATATTTCAGTTTCTGTCCCTGCGCAAACATGTGTGGGTCATACGTAAGCTGGACTTTGCCACCACCTATGTTATAGATAGCCTTAGCCAGCGCAAAGATGAAGGCGGTCTGTGTTTTCTCCGGGAAGACCAGAATATTATATTTGCTTTGCCCTGCAATTATCTGGTCAAGCATTACGATGCTTGCCTTGATAATCGGCGGAACGGGTGTCAGACCTCTCTCACCGTTGATGGTCAGGTTTATGTTATCAAATACAGCTGGTTCCAAGAGGACAGTTCGTATGTAGTCATTCCACTCTAGCACTGCCCGTCACCTCAGCTCTGTACGTGATGGGACAAAGCCCTTCTCGGTGGCATCCACATAGGTTCGCCATGCATGAGTCGCCTGCTTAGGGCTCGGCCTCTGCTTCCTGCCGACAATCGTACCGACACTGAACAGAAGACTGCGTTGCCAAGGCAAGAAATTGTTTGTTTCCTTTGCCCATCTCGATAGCGCGAACCAAGTTGATGGCTCGATAGCACATACTTGGTTGATGGTTTCCTGTTCTGCTGCGGTAGCGGATGATATGCTACTAACTGGTGCAGTTGATGCGGTCGGACGACTAATCGAGATCAGCTCTGCCTTTAGCCCCTCACTAATCTCATGCTCATATTCCTTTATGGCACTCCAGCACTTTACATTCTTGCACCACTCGCCAACATTGGCTCCACCAGGTGGATTGACGATTAGGTGCCGGACGAATTTCGATACCTCGACAATCTCTCGCTCGAGGTGTTCGGTGAGTGCCTGTTCTTTCCATATGCGTTCGAGGTCGATTCGCTGCGCCGTCTTAAAGGACAGCCACGCAAGTGTGTAGGTCACAATGTTGGCCCGGTACCCACCATATTGTTGCTGCTGAACGAGCTTCTCGGTCCGTCTGAACAGGATTGCCTTTGCAATTAGATGCCTGAAGTAGGCCTCATCGGGAAGGATATGTCCGCGATCTGCCAAGCGAAGTGTAAATCTGCGGAAATTCTTCTGTGCGCCTTCACTCACATGATGAGGAAGTAGATCCCAAGTGTTCTCGTATCGTGCTAGATCCGTCTTCGCAAAAAGCGGATGTTCCTCTCTGAAGTGTCGTTTTCTCAAGGTAGTGGATTCGCGAGACAGCATATCCGCATATTGACCACGAGCACGCTCGTAGAACCAATTTTGGGGCTTCATACCGCTCTGCGCCGGGGCCCATATGGTTCGTGAGAGTTCTTCAATTCTTCTATGGAACGGATCATTTGCAGAGAAGTCCGCCATTTGTATTTTATTTTGCGTGTTGGCAAATGCCGATATCTTCGGCACTACTTCATTCATCTGCGATGCAGAATTAATGACAGACAGTTTCATTTGGACGAATACATGTGATAAGTCTGCTGCATTTTTCTTGTCTTTCCTAGCACTAAAAATGGAAGCTGTGGTCTGGCCTCCATTGACGATCTGCAAATCGCGTATCTTCTTGATTGAAGGCTTCCCGTTATCGTCTCGGACGATCTCAACGCTCTCGGCAGTAACGGAGATCCCATTGTTGTAGGCAAGGAACATATGGGGTTCATCGCGGAGTGTGTCTCGTATGCCTTTGTTAACCTGACCTTTCACCTGCAAAAAGGAGCGAACATTCCTCTCAAGTAATCTAGCTCCGTGCACCTCATACAAAGTCGCTAGCATTTCGCCATTCAGTATTGCGAGATACACACTATACGCTTCACTCGATCTGTTCTCTACGCAGGGAATGACAGTACCGAACTGTTCCTCAAAGTCTATTTCAATCGTTTCACGCATTTTGCCGGACGTGCAGCAACGATAGAGACGATCGATATCCCATACCGTAAAGGAAATCTGCGCGCCATCAACGGTCACGTCCTTGAATGTTATTGGTTTGACAAGTCCGTTAGTCAAAGCAATAACGCGGACCTTCTTTATTAGTGCTTTTTTCTTGTGAATAGTCACAGCGAACTCATATGTGTCATTGTCCCTCTGAAAAGAAGTATAGAGGTCATTGGTGGCTTTACGATAAAGCTGGAGTGCACGTTTTACAGCAGCGTCAACATCAGTCTGGGAGACGCTCTGAGGCGTTTCACCATCGGATAATATGCTGACGAATATGTCTACACACTCATAGTCCTCGGAAATCGCGTAGGCGTTAAGCTGCAGGCCACGCTCTCTGAACGGGCAGATAATAGGCGTGTCCACTTCTCCCGCTTCTTCGAGATAGTCGAGCATAGCAGATGTCAGGAAGTCCTCATCTTGCCAGCCACTCGTTTCGGTGTCAGCAGCCAGTAGGATCTGATCACGGAGCTCACTGTAGAACTTAGTTATGGTCAGATCGGTTGCCATATGTATGCCCTCCTGTCAAAACTCCTTAAAAAGTCCTTCTGCGATTCCCTTAGCCATTAGAGGTGGAACTGCGTTGCCGATCTGCCTAAATGCTGCGGTGCGTGACCCTTCAAAATAGAAGTCATCGGGAAACGACTGAAGTCTCGCCGCCTCACGAACCGAGATTGACCGTGCTTGGTCGATATCTGGGTGGATAAAGTAATGCCCGTCCTTCGAAATATGGGCCATTACCGTGTGGCTTGTGGGAAGATCGGCGGCAACTACCTTGAAGCGGTCAAGAAATCCACTTCGATTCCTGTGAGTACATAGTTCGTCAGGCAAGGTGTCATATTTGAGGCGCCTATGGCCTGCATTCCATGCATCGATTGTCTTTCGGTAAATCTCACGGTCCCGCTCAATATGAGGCCGAGCCACATGCCACGTCAACATGTCACCTACCGTTCGAATCATGGTATCCTGCAAGTATTGACTGAAATCGCCCGGACAATATTGGGTTCTTTCTTCACCGGGCTGTATTGCCGGCAGATCATTCAGAATATCCGCGACGGTGTAAGGATGGTCGATCCTTGGAAAAGTTGGGTAACTATGCGTAGTCCCGATTTTCCATCCTATCAGAATGACTCTCTTTCGTTGCTGCAGCACCCCGAAGTCAGCCGCATCTATCACTCGAAAGTCTGGCTCGTATCCAGATTCCCTGAATGTAGCTTGGATGCTCTGCAGATACTTGCCTCCACCCGCAGTCAGTAGTCCTGGAACATTCTCAAATACGAACATCTCCGGCTCATATCTCTTTAGCACTTGGCAATATAGCTCATAGAGGTGATTACGGGGATCATCATCCATACATTTTCGGGAGCGACCAACCTGGGAATACGCTTGGCAGGGGGGGCCCCCTACAATCAGTTCGATTTTTGAGATATCCCGTGCGATCATCGCTTCATCGATACGGTCATATATCTCATCCATCGCTACATCGCCCATCGTCAGGTTGATAACGGAGTCGAGAACATATTTCGGGACGGATGCGTATAGCTGTTGTCGAGATATCTTAGCGCTGAGGTAGTCTCCATAGATAGCCGACATACCGTGTTGGGTCAGATAATGATAACAGGCCCGAGTTCTCAAGGTATCACAGGCACTTGCGCTCATTTCAACGTGAGCAATGGCACTATACCCCGCAGACACAAATCCCTCGGACAGACCGCCCGCACCTGCAAATAGATCTATGAAGTTTACTGCTTTTCCATCCATAAACGAAGTCCATCCTGTGTTTCAGTGTAGTGTGCTTATCCATCCTAAAGCCCATATGAATGCCGCTCTCGCTACCCTTACCGAACCAGATTTCGTGAGCTCGTCTCTTGTTGTCTCCTAATGCAGCGAGTTAGCGTAGTCCACTTATGTGCCCCTTAATGACAGATTCTGAGATTTCACATGTTGTATTCTCGTTCACCGCGTCAATTCCTCCATGATTCGTGTTTATCCCGTCGGCATCTGGCAGCATGTGACAATATTGCGGCTAGACACAGGCAATTCCTAATGGGGCAAATCTCACAATCAAGACGTCATTCACGCAGATTCCTCGCCGTCGACCGAAGCGGGCAGCGTGTCTTACCTATGTCCGCTGCTCGAATACAGTGATAGGCGGCGCGGTGAAGCACAGCGGGTCGCGCATACCCCGAGAAGCTGCGGTGTGTGAAGCCCACCGAGCGTGGCGGTTTCGAAGATGGCATGTTCCTAGTCTCCGTTGAGGAGTAGCAGCTCATTGACAGAAAGATGACATACCCCTATGCTGGAAACGTAACCCATTCCAGCACCCAGAGGTGATACCATGAGCCGCACGTTAGGAAACGGCATCAAGACGTTCTATGGTCTCCTCTTCATATTCACGAGCTTCGTCAACCTGTACCTGGCGATCTCTGCCCCTGAGATGGTGAAGGGGCTGGGCGATAGCGCTCTTTTCCCTTGGCTTAGATCGATCGTCAGCTCCTCACCGCTATGGTTGCAGGTCTTCTCCCTGCTCCTGTTCGCTGGTGCTCAGACTTGCTTCTGGGTGCTGCTGATGCACAGGGGCTACTGGGCGAAGGCGGGGGCCATCGGCGGGATCGTCTTCCTTCTCAGCACGATTCTCTTTGCCTCCTATCTCTGGATCAACGCCCTGATCGCCTTGCCCCTGGTCTATCTCGTCTTCTGGCTCGAGGTGATGGATCTGGACTGGAGCGCATGGGACGCGCTAGCACGCAAGACTGGTATCAGACTCTTTCAGTAAGGCCGCATGAACCTAAGCCCAGAAGCGGAATAGGGGCTGCCTCCAATGCACCCGATGAAGTGACCAAGACTAAAAGAGCGCTCGTTTCCACCAGCATGGCGGGACGGGCGCTTCTGATTCGGGCCGGATAATGACCTCGAACGGGCTGGAGAGCCACGAGTCTTTGCGTTTGCGGATAGGAAAATCGACGACTTCAGTCTTCACCAAAGTCGGTGAAGACGCTATTCATACGAACATGCGTTTGGTATAATAAGGGCGCAAACAGGTCAAGCCGCCCTCAACCGCCCTGAGCCCGGGTAGTGGTGCCTTGATCGGTGATGCAAGCTCAGATCGCTAGGCAACACAGCGACAAAAGGAGATGAAGACCATTGACTGTTATTGAGATCACCCATCTACGCCGCCAGGTTATCGCCCTGAAGCCGGTCAACGCCAAGGGGATCGGCGAGGCAACCGAGATCTATACCAGAAGCGGCGAAACGCTGCTCGACCCTCACGGCATCAAGAGTGTGCTGCGGGCGTACATCCGCCCCTGGTGCCTCGACATTACCGCTCTACGGCGCAACTACGGACCGATCTGCGGGGCCACACTGGCGGTCCCAATCCCTCTGGAACACGGGCATGTGCTGGTGCCGATCAAGATGCGGGCCGCCATGATCAAAGACGATGCAGCCTACGGCTTTGTCGATCTAGATAGTGTCACCGGCCTGGAGAGCCTCCCCCGGAGATCCCAATCCGACGACGCGCGCACCATCATCCATCTCGGGCAGGTAGAGCTGGCCACATCCGCCACGCTCAAGCATGTGCAGAACCGCCTGGCCAAGGGTCGGGTCGTAGCATCGGCGGCCGACTCCGACCGCCACCAGCCCGAGCCCAGACTGGACCAGCAGCGCTACGAGCTGCTGCGGCTGCTGGAGGCGGTGCTGCGCTCCGGTGGCCAATAGGCGAACAAAGAGCAAGGGGCTGGCCCAGAGGCACCCCATGAAATTACCGAACCCCAGAGGCGATCGTCTCCACCATCATGGTGGGACGGGCGCTTCGGTTTCGGACCGGTATATATGAGGAACCAGCGGTGACGCACACCGCTGGTTCCGTTTTGTAATGTTTGGTGTATCGGTCAGTCTTTTCTACCTCACGGCGAAAGGGCTGACTGGTTCACAAACTAAAGCTCCCCTTCCACCCGGACAGTGGAACGGGAGCTCCTTCTGGGCTCTGGTCGTGTCCGCAAGTGCCCTTGGGACAGCCCAGATTATTCTAGCTCATGCAACCGCTCATCCCCCGTCACAACTGTCGGCAGTGCCCGCTACAGGACACTGCCGACACCGCACCTAACAGGTGCTAGTTCTGACTACGGTGAGCGTGGGAATATCCTGCAAGATATTCCCGATTAGAACACCTTCGTGGTCTGTTCGTCGATGATCTCGGCGCCGACGATGCTGGCCAGATCACCGGAGGTGGTGCTGAAGACGTTGCTGGCTAGGATCACCTGCATGGCGGACTGAACCTCAGCGGCCTCAAGCGCATCCTTCGGATCAGCCACACGGTAGTGAACTTTGGCCCCACCCTGGGTCTGAAAGGTCATTACTAGGGTTTTCATCGCTCTATTCCTCCTTCACTGTTTGGATGGTTATGGTCGGTGGTTTTGGACTACAGCTGCTCGATCAGAGCGGCGTCGTCCACGCGGTTCACTCGATAGAGTGGGTAGCTGGTCAGATCGGCGATGGCTTGGGCTACATCGTAGAGATTCTGATCGGTGGTGGCCGGCTTGATCTTGCTGTAGGTGCGCGAGCTGAGTTCGGGAACCCCCTTGCCATCGACGCCGGTCTGTAGCCTGAGAACGAGCTTCGCCGCTCCTGCCTGTTTGGTGATTGCCATGGTATCGTTCCTCCTTAGATTTTGGTGTTGACTAGCAGGCCTGCCGTCTGAAGTTATGATAGCAGTCAGGCCCGGTCGCCCGCCAAAGCCGACCTGGCTTAAGTCGATGCTGATCTGTAGGATCAGAGGCAGGAGAAGTAGCTATGTAGTCCCATAGGCCGAGGAGCGCGCGCAGTCCAGGCCCGATTATGGCCGATCTCGGTCATCTGACACATACCAATAAGTCCTTTCGGCGGGGCTGGAGCGCATGGGATACGCTAGGACGGGGCAGGTCGCTCGTGTGCCTGTCTAGAGGAAGGTGGTTGGGTGGTCGTTACCGAAGTACTCTTCATTACGTGATGGGGGGCTTACGATGTTTGAGAATGTGACGGTAGTCAAGAAGGCCAATATCTACTTCAGCGGACAGGTCACCAGCCGCACGGTGCTATTTGCGGATGGGACGCGTAAGACGCTCGGTATCCTTTTGCCCGGTGAGTATGAGTTCGGCACGGCAGACAAGGAGATCATGGAGATCCAGGCTGGTCGTCTAGACGTCTGGCTGCCCCATGCCACCGAGTGGCAGCCAGTGAGCGCAGGTGAGAGCTTTACCATTCCCAAGAACTCGGGTTTCAGGATGCGTGTTTACGATGTGACCGACTACTGCTGCCACTACATCAAAGAGTAGATAGAGATTCCGCGAACGGGTACAGAAAAGGAACCAGCGGCGTTGCCGCTGGTTCCTGCTGTTTGTGTTCTTAGTGAGCCTGAGCGATCAGGGGGCGGATCTCATTGGCCAGATCGATCGGGTAGGTCTTGTGACCATGTCCGTCCCAAGCCACGGTGAAGCGGCGTTGGTCGATCGAGGTCAGTGTGCCCGGGACGCCAGTTGCGCGGCCCTGAACGCGATCACCAATGGTGACTGCCATGCTGAGGTTATCAAACCAAAACAGCGGGGTGTTGTTGGACTTCGAAAGTTGTTTCTGAAACATATAGTTCTTCCTTTATGGTTGGAGTCAGATCTGTTTCAATAGGTGGTCGTGGTCAAGCTGCATCAGGCTTATACGTTCTCTATCGCGCTTACAATCTGCTTCTTGGTATATTACAGCAAGAATGGCGTTATGTCAAATGCTATTTCTTGTAACAAGTAGATGCGTGACAGGCAGGATGACTGCGGCGGGAATGCGGAAGCCGGGGCACAGAGTGCCCCTCCACGAGCGGGTCGTCAGACCCGCCCCTACATCCAGCCTTCGTGGTGAGAGAGTCTGCGGCGGTAAGACAGTGAGATTACGGTGAGGACGGGCGGGCGCAGCTGAGCGGCGCCCCTACGGACGCCCTCGGCGCTAGGTGATCATTGGTCGTGTGAGGCGGTGATCGGCGCGGAAACGAAGTAGGCGGCGTTGGGCCAGAGGGGCGTACTACGTTACTCCCCGGCCTTGAAGTTGTACACCGGCTTGACGATGGCCGTGATCTCGACGGTATCGCCGATATTGCGGATGATCTGCTCCATGGGTTTGTAGGCCATGGCGGCTTCGTCCAGGGTGCTGGCATCCACGGACGTAGTGTAGATCCCATCCATGGAGCGGCGGTAGTCCTCGATGCTGATCCGGCGCTTGGCTTCGCCACGGCTGAGTAGGCGACCGGCTCCGTGGGGGGCGGAGTAGTTCCAGTCGGGGTTGCCTCTGCCGACGCAGATCAGGGCGCCGTCGCGCATGTTGATCGGGATGATCAGCTTCTCCCCTGCCTGGGCGGAGATGGCGCCCTTGCGCAGGATCATGCTCTCGGTATCGATGTAGTTGTGAATGGTGGTGAAGCGGGAGACCACGTGGAGCCCCATACGCTTTGTGATCTCCTCGACCATGGCTTTACGATTGATGGTGGCATAGACTTGGGCGATGACCATGTCGTGCAGGTAGTCTGCGTAGTCCTGCCCTTCCACATAGGCTAGGTCCTTCGAGATAGACTGAGCCTTGAACTTCTGGAGTTCGGCGTGGATCTCGTGGTCGCGCTTACCAGCTTTGAGGCGGGTGACCATAGCAGCTTGGCGATCGCGGGTCAGGCGCTGGTGGCCGAGCTTCTGGTAGTACTCGGCGATCTGCTTGCCCATATGGCGGCTACCGGAATGGACGGCGAGGTACAGCCGTCCCTGATCATCGCGGTCGATCTCGATATAGTGGTTGCCGCCGCCGAGGGTGCCAATGCTAAGCCGTGCGCGACTGATGCTGATCTGCGCACGGCAACGCAGATCGTCTATGCTGGCCTGGGAGACGTAGGGGTGTTCGGTCGAGCGGACCGACGACCCGGAAGGGATATGCTCGCGGATAACACGGTCGAGCTTGGCGAAGTCGATCTCGCTCTCGGCGAGCTCAGCGACCTCCACTCCGCAGCCGATATCGACCCCGACGAGATTCGGGACGATCTTGTCGCGGATGGTCATGGTGGTGCCGATGGTGCAGCCGGCCCCCTTATGCGTGTCGGGCATGATGCGGATGGTGGAGCCGGCGGTGAACTCCTGGTTACAGAGCTCGAGGATCTGGGCGATGGTCTCTTCGCCGACCTGGTCGATGTAGACCTTGGCGGTGTTGTACTTGCCTTTGACTTCGATCATGACTTCACGTCCTCCGTGTAGTGGTGGGATTGGCGTAGAAAAGTAGGAAGAGGTGCGGCGGCGGATGGACGGCGGGACGGGGAGCGGAGGGGCGGGGAACGAGGGAACGGCGGGAGGGTCTAAGACCCTCCCCTACAGACGGCCCTACCGTCGTTGTGGCTGTATCGATGGAGATAAGGGCAACGGTACGCGGTGGAGAAACGGGGGGATGGGGGCGGGGGAGGGGGTGACGGCGGGAGGGTCTGAGACCCTCCCCTACAGACGGCCCTGTCGCCGGTGTGGCTGCACCGATGGAGATAATGGCAACGGTACGTGGTGGAGAAACGGGGAGCGGAGGAACGGGGGTGACACGGGCGGGCCTGTAGCCTCGCAGCCATGCTGCGACGGTTTACCCGCCCCTACAGACGACCTGGCCGTGATTGAGGTTGTAATGATGAAGTCAATGACGACGGTACATGGGTGGAGGAGGACGGGACCCTACAGCTCCACCACGTTCAGCTTCTGCGGCTCGATCTCGTCCTTCGCCATCTCGACCAGAGCTTGGTGGTGGGTGAAGAAGATCACTTGGACCCTCTCCGCGATCTCGGCGAGGACGCGCAGGGTGGCGCGGGAGCGGGCGTCGTCAAAGTTGATCAAGATATCGTCCAGCACCAGGGGGACGGGTTGCCCGTTCTTCAGGTAATGCTCGATGCTGGCCAGACGGATGGCCAGGAAGAGCTGGTCTTGGGTCCCGTCGCTCATACCATCGATATCGACCTTTTGACCATTGGCACGAACCGCCAGCAGAACGGTGCGGTCTTTGTCATCGTAGTCGGTCTGTAGGTCGGTGAAGGCGCCAGCGGTGATCTGGCTGAAGATCTCGGCGGTCCGCTGCAGCAGGGTGTTCTGGTTCTCGGCACGGTAGCGCTCGATCCCACGCTTCAGCACGGACTGGGCCAAGCGTAGGCGCATGTAGTGGGTCGTGAGCGACTGGATACGGGCCAGCTCGGATTGCGCTTCCTGGGCGATCTGTGAGGCCTGGGAGCTACGACCCTGGGACTGCTCTTCGTAGCTCGCCTTGGTGACGCCGAAGACTTGCTCTAGCTCGGTGCGGCGGCGGTCCATGGCCTGCTGCTCGGCCTGGGCTTGGCGCAGTTCAAAGGGGATGGCATCACGATCGACGCCGCTGGTCTCAGCGATCAGTTGCTCCAGCGTCAGCCCTGCCCCTCCTTGGAGCAGTAGCCTCTCCAGTTCGGCGATACGGCTGGCCAGCTGCAGGTAGCTCTGCGAGCGCTGCTCGGCGATAACCAAGGCATCGAGGTCCTGGCAGCCTGCTTGCTGCATCAAACGTTCGAGCTGCTCCTGAGCCTTGAGCTCGTCCTCCTTGGCCACTGTCAGTTGCTGCTGCGCTTGCTGAAGCTGACGTTCATAGCCTTGGCGTTCGGTGATCTGCTGCTGGACTCGGGTCACCTGCTCGCCCAGTCGCGTGACCAACACCTCAGCAGGCAGATCAGCACTCTCAGCCATCAGTTCCACTGCCAGCTGATGAGCCTGCTGCTGGAAGCTGGCCATGGCACTCTGCATGGTGGTGATCTGGCTCTGGGCAGAGTCGAGCTCCGCCTTCTGGCGGAAGAGTTCGTCCAGCTTCTCGATCCGGGCCAAGGCTGCCTCGGGGAGTATCTCCGCAGAGATCCCCAGGGTGGTCATGGCAGTGGACCAGTTCGCTCTCCACATGGCTAACTCAGCCTGCAGGCGGTCTTCTTCGGTGCGGGCCTTCTCTTCCTTCACTTTCTGATCGGCCTGGCTTTCGGTCAGCTGATCAAAGCGGGTCTTGGTGTCGCGCAAACGTTGGTAGATCCCCTCGGCCCGGTCGACCAGATCGTCCAAGGTCTCACCGGTCTGCCAGCCAGACTCGCCCACCTCGCTAAGGGAGGTGCCCAGCTCACCACAGAGCTGCTGACTGAGGGAGGTCAGCTGCTGCAGCCGCTGCTGCTGCTCGCGCCGCCCATGGGCGGCGGTCTGCAGGCTGACGCAGCGCTCCAGCCATTCGATCATCTCCTGGGGGGAGAGGGGCTCGACGGCGAGCGACTGCCAGAGGGCGCTCCATTCGTGAGCATACTGCTCTCGATCTTGGGTCAATGCATTCTTTGTCAGTGCCAGTTCATCGACCTTTTCCAGTAGGGCTCTGATCCGGTCTTCAAGGGCAGCCTTCTCAGCCACCCGCTTGGCCTCCCGACGCAGATGATCAGACACCTGGTCGGCCTTATCCACACTCTGTTCGTAGGCGCTGGCCAGGGGCTGGGCGGGGTCGAACTCCTGCTCAGCCTCGTCGGACCGCTGCCCCTCTAGCCACGCCTTGCGCACCAACTGCCAGCCATTCTCACGGCGCTGGCGGGCGGTGGTCAGTTGCTCGACTGTGGGCACGTCGCCGGCCAGTCTGATCTCCTCAAGTTGACGCTGGCACTCGGCGATCTGGCGGTCCATCTCCAGTACGCCAGCCTGCAGCTGCGCGTCGCGCTGCTCCAGGCGGATAGCCCGATCCGCGAAGGCGCGAATCGTCTCCTTGAGCGGCAGCGGCAGCGTGGTGAGTTGCTCAGCGCTTCCCTGCCAGAGGGAGAGGCCGCGTATACCGTCCGCCAACTTGGCCTCGGCTTGGGAGATCTGCAAGCGAAGCTGATCGCACTCGTTGTCGACCTTGCCTACCTGGCGCGCATGCTGCAGCGCCCGCTGCAGACAGGATAGGTCGTGGTGACCGCGCAGCCGATCCAGGTCGCGTTGCGTCTTCGCCAGGTCTTCTTCGATCTGATCTCTGCGGGTACGCAGCTGAGCGAGCAGCTGTTGCAGGGTATTGTACTGCTCGGTCAGGCGCCGGATCTGCTCGGTGAGGTGCAGAGGAACGCGCAGGCCATCCAGCTCAGCTACCGAGCTGCGGCCGGGTTCCACCAGCTGGAGCAGCGCCAAGACCGTCTGCTGGTGTTGGGCAACCTCAGCCTGTAGGTGGGGCCGCTGCTTTTGCTGGTTGCGATAGCTCTCGATTCTCTCATTCAGGCCGCGGATCTCTCCGGCTCGGTCCAGGATGGTGGTGGAGACCTGGAGCCCAGCCAACTGCTGGCCGAGGGCTTCGATGGCGGTCTCGGCGCGGCGACGGTCGGTGGCGGCGATCTCCTGGGCCTGAGTCCACTGCTCGCGTTCGCTGGTCGCAATCGTGGGCAGGGTGAGCACGTCACCCATGGCGGCCAGCTCTTCTCGATGCCGCTGCAGCTCCGCGATCAAGGGGAGTGAACGTTGAATCCGCTCCAGTTGCGCCGCGCGCTTGGCGATCTGGGCGATGGCTTGTTTGAGCTGATCCAGCTCTTCTGCTTGGCGCTGGTACTCCTTCTCCGTGGCTTCCCAGTTTGAGGGGGCCAGCGAGAGGTCGTTGATCTTCTGCCGCAGCTCTTTATAGCGGTTTAGAGCCTGATTCAGCTCGGGCTTGCTGCCTGTCCTCTTGAAAATATCCGAGGCCTGGGTGTCCAGCGCCTGCATGATCTCTTGGATCCCGGTCGCTCCGCTAGCGGCACTGAACAGGCTCTCACCCACACCCCCATTGGCGGTGACCAGCTCCTCGCCTCCTTGGATCAAGGTCTGGTGATCGAGGCCGAAGATATTGGTGAAGAGGGTTTGGTCGAGGTTCCCCATCAGCTTGGCTAGCAGGGCATCGGCTACAGGACGACCTTCGGAGTCGAGGAGTGTGTCCTTCCGGCCCTTGCGGCGAACCAGCTCATGCTGCTCGCCACCCTCACCGATCACGCGGGCACCCACGCGCAGCTGGCTGCTGCTGTGGACGAAGTCGTCGCCATGCTGATGTTCAAATCCATACAGGAAGCTGGTGATGGCGCGCAGGGTGGTACTCTTCCCTGCCTCATTGCCGCCATAGATCATATGAAAACCGCGGTCGGCGGGGAGATCGATCTGCCGCTCGGTAAAACGGCCATAGGCCTTTAGATACAGGCTGGCAATCCTCATGCTCTCTCCTCCTGATCCAGGATGCTGCTGAGCACCAGCTCGCCCGCTTCCCCAAAGAGTGCGCCAAAGATGGCCCCATCGCCTAAGCCCAGCGTATCAGCGGCGCTGCCCAGGTCACGGCGTAAGACGGTCTCCAGCTCCTTGAACTCAGCTTTCAGCTCGGTCATGGCCTCGGCATCGCTTTGCAGCTCTTGGATGAAGCGCCCGAGGAAAGCCACGGCGTGCTGCTGCTCGAGGAGCGCGTTCAGGTCTTGGTCACGGCGTGTCTCGAGCTTGATCTTTTCCAGCCAGATCTGATCGCGGGCGAGATCATTGACCAGAGCGCGGAGCTGCTCTTCAAACTGCTCGGGCCGCTGGTTGATCACTCGATGGGCAGGGCAAGCGCCCTTGATCACCATGCGCACGGCCATCAGGCGGTCGGCGCTCTCGGATGCGGTGAGCCCGATCTGCTGGTCAGCTCGGACCAGGAGTTCGTCGGTATCGATGGCGCCAGAGGCATCGACCTCGCAGACGGCCCAGCGCAGCACGTCCAGAGCCCGATGCTCGACGGACTCGATTCGCCCATCGCGGGCGGTTACCAGACTGCAGCCTTTGGGCCCGGTCTCGCGGATATGACGGCCCTGGGTATTGCCTGGGAAAACTATCCAAGGGTACCCGCTGCGTAGAACCTCGCGTTTATGGACATGGCCAAGGGCCCAGTAGTCATACCCTTTGGCGGCAAGATAGTCGAGGCTGCAGGGGGCGTAGCTTTCGTGCCCCTCACGCCCACCAGCGCACGTATGTAGCAGGCCGATATTGAGTTGGCCTGAATGGGGATCGGGGTAGCGGGTGGAGAGATCCTCGGTGGTCGCCTGTTTGGCGAAGCCGTGCCCATGGATGGCGACGCCGAGATGGTCCAGCGACTTGGTCTCCGCACGGTCGGTGGCAAAGAGGTTGACATTCTGGGGCAGACGCAGACGGCGGGTCATGGAGCTGGCAGCGTCGTGATTGCCCTGGACCACGTAGACAGGGATATCAGCCTCGCGCAGTCGGCCCATCTGACCGACGAAGTAGAGACCGGTATTGTAATCGCGCCAATCGCCATCGTAGAGATCCCCGGCGATCAGGACAAAGTCGACCCGTTCGGTGATGGCGAGGTCAACCAGGTTCTCCAGCGCTCTGCGGGTGGCACCGCGCAACTGCTCCTCTGGAGCACCTTGATAGCGGTACAGGCCGCAGAGCGGACTGTCCAGATGAATATCAGCCGTATGGATGAAGCGAACGGTCATGAGGCACCCCCGTAACGAATTGACGTCTAGTTAGTCCCCCGGGCCGTCTCAATGGCACCACAGTGGATGAGACGTTCCGCCCCACCGGTGGTTGACCTTACTGCGGGCTGTGGGCTGAGGGCCGCGGGCATTCTTGTGTTAGGACAAGCTCTACTTTCTCGCTGGGTATGCTGATTCCTGCCTGGGAAGATCTAGGACGGAGGCACGAGGTACACAAAAATAACCAGCGCATCTTCGCGCTGGTCTTGATTGCCAAGCTATGGGTATGCCCAGGCATCGGTCTCCTTAGCCCTCAATGAACGGGCGGATCTCACTGGCGGCATCGATCGGGTAGGTCCTTCTGCCCCAGTCATCCCAATCCACAGTAAAGCCGCGTTGGTCGATGGCGAGCAACGTGCCGGCCTTGCCGGTCATGCGTCGTACGACACGGTCACCAATGGTGACGGCGAGACTGAGCTGGTCAAACCAGAAGATCGGGGTGTTGATGGAGTCAACTGGGTGTTTTTGGTACATCTATCATCATCCTTTCGGGTTAAGTACAGATCAATCTTCGAAGCCGGGTCGTTCACCTCAGGTTGGGCTCACATACTGCAGACACGTCTGCATCTGTTTTGTAGTATATTATCGGAATCTGTTATTTGTGTCAAATATCAAACTTTGGCAGTGCGGCGTTGATCACCGTCTTCCGCACTAGCATCTCTCTGCACGCAGGCAAAGATAAGTAGTAGTATGAGCCATTTGCGCACAAAAAAACCACAGTGCCAGACGCACTGTGGTCAATCTGTAAGCTGGTATTCGTTCTTATCCGTTGGCGCGGCCGCGACCCTGCTGTTGCTCTTTCATCAGATCGCGAATCTGGATCAAAAGCTGAGCCTCGGTGGATGGCAGCGGATCGGCAGCCGGTTTCGGCGGTTCCTTTTTCTTGAAGTGGTTCAGGAAACGAACCATGAAGAAGACCGAAGCAGCGATGATAACGAAGTCGACCACGTTCTGCAGGAAGGAACCATACTTAATGACGGCTTTGCCGAAAGTGAATTGGAGTCCGGTGAAGTTCACGCCGCCTAGGAGTAACCCTACGATCGGCATGATCATATCATTTACGAGCGAGGTAACGATCTTGCCAAACGCACCACCGATGATAACACCGACGGCCAGGTCGACCACGTTGCCCTTCATGGCGAATTTCTTAAAGTCTTCCCACATGGTTTCTCCTCCTCTTACCTAACGCATAGCTAAACAAAGATCATAGCTTGATTATACCACTCGATAGGAGTCTGCGAATACCCCCAAAGAAGATCGCCCCCAGAGCTTGGGCTGTGGGGGTGATGTGTTTGCTCGTGCTGTTATCTCTGGGGCGCTTGATTACTGCTTCGGGGTAAAGGAGCAGTAGCCGATCTGGTCGCAGCGCTGCTTCATATCAGCCCACATGCTCTTGTCAGCGATAACCTCGAGGGCGGTGGGATAAAGGATGTTGTTCTCCTTGAAGATATGGTCACGCAGGGTGAATACCAGCTTGGATTCTACGTCATCGAGTGCTGCCTTGAACTTAGCCACCGGGATGGTGCGTTCCAGTGCAGCCTGACCGAGCTTCCTGACCTGCTTCTTCATCGGCCGTAGATCCTCGTGCTCCATGCGCATGATGCGAGGTGGTCCGCTAACTTCACGCTGCTCCATCTCGGTAAATAGGACCTTTTCCTCGCGCTCATGGTGCGGTTCTGCACCGATGAGGTTCTCCGCCACCTGCACCAACCGCTTCAAGTCGTCGTCGTGATACTCATGTTGGCTTTGCAGCTTGCGGTTCAGATCCTCTAACTGATCGAGGAAGCTGAGGATCATCTCATGTTCCTCAACCATAGTGCGAACCACATGGCCTACAGGCAGCGATGCCTTGAAGCGGTCTAGCTCGCCTTCCAGCATCTCCATGTGCACCGAACAGAGCCCACGGAGGTGTTCTTCGGGTAGGCCTTCGTCCACCAGCTGCTGTTCGGCTAGGGATAGCTCGGCGGGGTTTAGCTGACTGATCAGTTCCTTCGCCTCGGCCCGGACGCTGGCCGGGTTCTCACCATCGTTGAGGCGTTTGAGCAGCTGTGCCAGTTGGTTGGTCTTGTCATTCATGGTTTTCATCGTTCTTCCTCCTCATACTCTATCTCATTGTGAGAGTCCACAAGCCCACAAGTCCACACGTCCACAAGTGGGCGACTAGATTGGATGTGACGTCATTCCCGATTCTCCTGCTCTGCCAGCTGGGCAATGGTTGATTGGCGAAAGACATCCAGCAGAGCGTCCTGGGCCTTGGACCAGACTTGGCGTAGCGGACATCCCGTACGCCCGGAGCAATTGCCCGACTTCAGGCAATGGTTCAGGTAGATCGGGCCTTCGACCAGCTCGATCACGTCCAGGACCGATATGGCGGCCGGATCAGCGGTTAACCTGATTCCGCCACCCACACCTCGCGTACCTTCGATCCATCCCTTCTTGCTGAGCATGGCCGCGATCTGCGGGACGAGGGTCTCAGGCAGGCGACGCCGTTCAGCGATCTGCCGCGATTGGACTGGCTGCGTCCCGGGATGCAGCGCCAGCTCTGTCAGCATAGCGATGGCATACTCAGCTTTGCGCGTTAGCTCCATGGTATTGCCTCACTCTCACTCGACGACGGCACCTTTGACCTGGCGAGCCAGTTCAGCGCCTTGTTCACGTATTCTCTTCAGGTCATCTCCGGACGGACGCCACTTCACGGTCAGGCCATCGTTGACTAACCTGAAGCCTGCCTTGGTGAGGGACTGGTTGATGATCGGAACCGAACCGCCACCCCAGCCATCCGAACCGAAGGCCAGTGCCACCTTGCCGAAGGGCTTCAAGCCCACCATGTCGTCGAGCAGCGGCGCCACGTTGGCCAGGATGCCGCGGTTGATGGTCGGCGAACCGATGGCAACCCCGCAGGCAGCCTGGATCTGAGTGATGATATCGTTGTGGTCGGTCTTGGAGATACGGTAGATGCGGTACTCCACGCCCTCAGAGGCGATCCCCTCGGCGAGGGCATTGGCCATCATGGCGGTACTCTCCCACATGGTGTCGTAGGCGATCACGATCTTCTCGTCGCCGCTGACCGTGGACCAGCGCGCATACGCGTTGACGATCCGACCAGGGTCTTGGCGGAACATGATGCCGTGGCTGGGGCAGATCATCTTGATCGGGATCCCCATCTTGGTAACCTCTTCGAGCTTCTTGGCTACCATCTTGGAAAACGGGGTGAGGATATTTGCGTAGTACTTGGCGGCCTCATCCATGACCTCATCCATATTGACTTCGTCATCAAAGCGGCCGGAGCTGGCGTAGTGCTGACCGAAGGCATCGTTGGGCATCAGGATGGCATCTTCATTAATGTAAGTGAACATGCTGTCCGGCCAGTGCAGCATCGGGGCTTCCAGGAAGGTGAGGGTGCGTTTACCTAAACTGAGCTGATCTCCGGAGCGGACGACCTGGTAGTCCCAGCCGCCAAAGTAGTAGCTCTCTAGGTACTCCGACCCCTTCTGGGTGCAGTAGATCTTGGCATTGGGGGCCGCCTCGACCACCTTGGGCAGTGCACCGGAGTGGTCCATCTCGCTGTGGTTGGAGATGATGTAGTCGATCTTGGCGGGATCGATGACCTCACGGATATTGGCCAGCAGTTGCTCGGTGAAGGGGGTGTAGACGGTGTCGACCAGAGTGACCTTCTCATCGAGGATTAAGTATGAGTTGTAGGTGGTTCCGCGGTGGGTGGAATAGGCAGGACCGTGGAAGTAGCGGCTGTCCCAATCGACGACTCCGACCCAGAAAATATTCGGCGCGACCTCGCGTACTGGCATGATAATGGGCCCCCTCTTAAATATAACTTATTTGGTTAGTTATATACTAACCCTTCCCTTTGTTACTGTCAATAGTCTGCCCGAAAAAAAGAATCAGGGCCAGGACGATCCCCTTACCCGAGCTATCGAGATAATGGGATGGTGTCTGACCCTGATATGAAAATGCCCGCAGTCCAATGCCCGTAGTGGGGTCACCCATCTGTAACGTGCAGCGTATCATCCTCTGCCATGTTTCCGAAGAGGCAGCATGGGGAACCAGTGGGGAATCAAAAAGCAAGGGGCAGATCGCGTGCCGTGTTGACCAGCAGGCTGCCACTTGCTCTATGGATCGGTTCGTTATTTCTTCAGCTCGGTTTTGCCGGTGACGCTGCTGTTGGTGTCCTTCTTGAAGGTGGATTGAGCGTCGGTGTTGGTGAAGTAAACGTTGCCTTCGACCTTAGCATCGACGAGCTGGAAGTTCTTCGCTTCAACATACACATCGCCGACAAAGGTGCCACTCTGGATCCTGGCGTTCTCGCTCTTGATGGTGAGCTTAGGAGCCTTCAAAGTGAAGCGGGCAGTAACCTTCTTGTCTGCGTCTTGAGTGTAAAGGGCGATCTTGCGGGCGACGACATCCTTGTTCTTGAACTCGCCTTCGAGGACGAGATCTTCGGTGAAGGTCAGATCCTTCAGAGTAGCCGCGATCCAGGAGCCTTCCTTGCTGATAGCCTTCTTGAAGGCTGCGTTGGTATCAACGATCGAAGCGGTGGTCTTTACTTCTGGCTTGGCAGCGGGAGTTTGGGTGGATGGTTGTTGCGGTGCAGGTTGAGTATTGGGCGCGGGCTTAGCGGCGCATCCTCCGAGTAGAGTTGCGGCGAGAGCCAGTGAGACTGCTGCGACTTTGACCTTCATTTCATACCCCTCCGTAACGCACTTTAATGTGGTCCTGAAAACCTAGTTCATCATATAACGATCTATGGTTCCAGAGCAAGGCTTATATATTACGATACCCAAATACGCTCAATCCCTTACGGATCTACTGCGGCAACCATATTATCACATTGCGGGGTTTTGGATGGTGGGTGTTTTCAGAAGTAGCGCAACACCACGGTCGCGATGATACCAATGGTTACCGTTAGCGACAAGCTCTTGGTCTTCGCCGCGACCAAAAAGCAGGGCAAGGATGCCAAAAGAGCCAGGTTTTCCCATCCGATGGCCAGCTGACCGTTCTGAATCAGCAGCAGGGGTGCCAAGAGTGCTGCTAAGACCGCCACCGGCACGTACTTCAGCCAGGTCAAAAACCATTGCGGTAGGTTCATTCGTGATAAAATGATCACAGGCAGGAGTCTGGGAAGAAAGGTGACAATACTCATGCCTAAGACGACAACGACGACTTCTGCTGCCATGTGTGCACCACTGCTCCTATGCTCGCTGCGATGATGGTGGAGAGGATTATATTCCAGTTGCCTTGGAGAGCGAGCGCTAGGCCCACTGAGAGCGCTCCTGAGATCACCGCGACCAGCAACTCTTTGCTCTCCCGCAGCTGCATCAGAAGTAGACCGACGAACATCGCTGGTAGGGCGAAGTCCAGCCCGAAGCGTTCGGGCTGAGGGATCAGGTTGCCGACCAAGCCGCCGATCACGGTGCTAAGAATCCATGACAGCTGTGAGAGCCCATGCACGCCAAGGAAGAACTGCGCGCCGCGTTCCTGCTCCCCAGCAGCGGTGATATCAATGGCGAAGGTCTCATCGGTGATGCCAAACGAGATGATCGCCTGCAGGACGGGATGAATGCGCTTCAGGTGGCTGGAGATGGACGCGCTCATCAGGAGATGCCGCAGGTTCACCAGGAAGGTGGTAGCGATGATGGCGCTGGTCGATACTCCAGCGGCCAGCATCCCGGTAGCAATGAACTGTGCGGAGCCCGCGTAGACCAGTAGCGACATGAGGAAGATACCCAGCACCCCCAGCCCCTGCTTCACCGCTAGCACCCCGAACGCCAGGCCGATGGGGATATAACCGAGCACGATGGGCAGTGCCGCCCGGGCACCTGCCATCAGTTGATTCTGTTCTGGTGCCGATCTCATGCCTGATCTCCAACCTCTCTGTAGGATCGTCGAAACCGCCTGAGCTACCGCGTATTTGTTCATTATACAGGAGAGGTGATCGCGCTGGCCAGAACCGGCCTGGGTTTCTCCGATGGTATTATGAGCCATACAGGACAGGGTTCTGTACTGGACTAGCTCGAGGGACCTAGGGCCATGCTATCTCTATGTGCCGAGCTAGATGATAGTAAGGATGAAATTGGGCATTGCCAACCACCTACGCTCCTAATACCATGGACTATAGAAGGCCCCATATCACCAAGGAGGCGATCAGCCATGGACCATCTGATCCGTAGACTCGAGGCCAATCATTTCACGGTTCACACTGCTAGTAACAAGGAAGAGGCTCGCGAGACCGCACTGAGCCTGATCCCCTCCGGTGCCACAGTTGGGATGGGCAACTCAGCGACGCTTAGGGAGGCCGGCATCTTCGCGGCCCTCACGTCGGGGACCTATGCCACAATCAACCAGTTTGAGGCTGGCATCCCCCCTGAAGAGAATCTGCGCCGGCGCAAGGCCAGCATGACGGCGGATGTCTATTTTACCAGCACCAACGCCCTGACCATGGATGGAGCGCTGATCAACGTCGACGGCAAAGGCAACCGCGTAGCAGCCATGATGTTTGGGCCCGATCGAGTAGTGGTCGTGGTCGGCAAGAACAAGATCGTTGCCGATGAGGAAGCGGCCTGGGAGAAGATGCGCGGCAGCATCGCGCCTGGTCTGGCCAAGCGTCTGGGGCGCTCGACCCCGTGCGCCAGCACGGGTACCTGCTCGGACTGCCAGTCTCCCCAACGAATCTGCCGCTGCTACACCGTCATCCGCAGTCAGATGCCAGCTGACAAAGACCGTATCCACATCATCCTAGTAGATGAGGCCTTGGGTATCTAGTCAAGGAGAATCGATCGACCGGGGGCACCAATACGGTGCCCCCGGTTTTTTTTCAAATTTTGCCTGTCCTTTTTGCACTATACCCCCAAACCCTGCCAATTTTGGCGAACTCTATGGCTGGAAGCAACGTCCAAGGAGTGTATCAAATCTGGAAGGAGAGAATGGTATGCGTTTATCCAAGAGCGTCGTGGCTGTCATCGCTTGCTTGCTGGTGCTCGCTCTGAGTTCGCCAGCGGTCTATGCCAAACCCTCGGTGGACTACAAAGGTGGAAAGGTGACCATCGACACCGATGAGATCGCCAGATGGCTCGACAGAGATGATGACGATGACAATGATGATGACGACGAGGACCGCGAGTGGGCACAGAGTTCCCTGAACAAGAATCCGCTATTTGGATTGTTCTCCCGCTTCTTCGGTGCCCTGAAGTTCAGAATTGCCTATGGCACCGTGACAGAGGTGCGCACCTCTAAGGGGCAACCGAGCATTACCATCAAGAACTCGGACAACAAGCTCGAAACCTACACTGCCGGTAACGGTGTCAAAGTCTGGTTGAATGGGAAACAGGCTCGCCTCAATGATCTGGATGCAGGCGACCGTGTCGCCATGCTGCTTAACCCCAGCGGGCATGTCCTGACGATCGCGGCCAACTCGGACGATCAGACAACACCCGTCCCACCCACGACCACGCAGTCCGGCACGGTCACGCAGATCCTCAACCAGAACTCCTTGCGAGCCGTGACGATCAGAGCTAACGGCAACCTAAATACCTATCTGCTCACGACCGACGCCAAGGTCACGTTCAAGAACTGGGCAGCTGGCAGCTTCGTCGATATCCGTGAGGGCGACCAGGTCACGTTTAAGCTCGTCGACGGAAAGATCAGCGAGCTGATCGTCGAGACCGCTGTGGCTTCGGATGTTGGTCAGGTTACCGCCATCTCCAGCACCGCCATCTCGATCAAGCGGGAGAACGGCACCACGAAGTCGTACCCCTTTGGCCAGAACATGAGCCTCACCATTGCTGGCATCACTGATCCTGAGATCAGTGACGTGCTCGTTGGCGACAGAGCCGAGCTGCTGCTGCGTGATGGCATCGTCAGATCCATCCGCGTGACTCCTGCCACCAATATCAGCGGCACGATCAGCTCCGTCGGTCAGACCAACGATTACCGCTACGTCAGGATTAAGAAGTCCAACAATGAGATTGTCACCTACCGCCTCACCTCTGCTGCCCAGGTTAGCTTTACCAACTGGCCGGCCGGTACCTTCGCCGATATCCGTGAGGGCGATACAGTCCGCGCTCGGCTAGTCGACGGCAAGATCACCAATCTGATCGTTGAGACCGTGACCAGTTCCGATGCCGGTCAGATCACCGCCATCTCCACCACCGCTATTTCGATCAAACGGGATAACGGCACCACGAAGTCTTACCCCTTTGGCCAGAACATGAGCCTGACCATCGATGGCATCACTGATCCCAAGATCAGTGACGTGCTCGTCGGCGATCGTGCGGATCTGCTGCTGCGTGACGGCATCGTCAGATCCATGCATGTCGCTCCGGCCACCAATCTCACTGGGACAGTGCAGTCTGTGGGCACATCCGGGGACTACCGCTATATCAGCATCAAAAAGTCCAACAGTGTCATCGAAACCTACATTCTGACTGCCAACACCACTGTCGGCTTCACCAACTGGCCCGCCGGTACCTTCGCCGACATCCGTGAGGGTGATACGGTCCGTGCCCGGTTAGTCGACGGTAAGATCACCAACCTCATCATTGAGACCGTGACCAGTTCCGATGCCGGTCAGATCACCGCCATCTCCGCCACCGCTATTTCGATCAAGCGGGGCGACGATACCACGAGGGCCTATCCCTTCGGCCAGAACATGAGCCTGACCATCCAAGGCGTATCCGCACCGACGCTTAGCGAGGTCAGGGTCGGCGACGTGGCCAACCTGCTGCTGCGCGATGGTATCGTGCGCGCTATGCATGTGGTTCCCGCTAACCTAGTCAACGGTACGGTTCAGAGCACCATCAAGGTCGGCGATTACCGCGGTGTGATCATCGAAAAGGCAGACGGGGCTCTGGTAACCTACGAGTTTGCCGCCAATGGCAAGGTTAGCTTCAAGAACCTGTTGACAGCCACCTTCGATGATATCCGCGTGGGCGACCTGGTCAGCATCCGCCTGGCAGAAGGCAAGGTCACCGAGCTCGTGATCGAGAGCGTCGCGACCTCAGATCGTGGCACCATCACCGCCATCTCCACCAGCTCAGTCACCGTTCGCCGGGACAATAACACCACGCAGAGCTATACCCTTGGGCAGAACATGACCCTAACCATCACCGGCGTGACCCAACCGAAGCTCAGTGACGTACTGGTCGGCGACCAAGCGGAGCTCGGTCTGCGTGATGGCAAGGTGTTCTCCATGAATGTCACCCCCGCCACCGCCGTCAGCGGTAAGATCGAAGCCATTATCAACAACAGCACTACCCGCGCGCTGACGATCAAGAAGGCTGATGACCAGGTCGTCACCCACACCCTGGCAACCAACGCCACCGTGGTGATCAAAGATCAACCCACCGCCACCTTCGCCAGTCTCCTAGTCGGCGATACCGTCTCGGCGCGCATCGTTGATGACAAGATCGTCCGCCTGGAGGCTGAGTACACCTACACCAAGGTCGAGGGCTCGGTCACCCTCACCGATCTAGTCAGCAATCCCAAGAAGATCTACCTGCTGCCGACCAATGGCAGCGCCAGTCAGACCTACACCCTCGCCACCCCATGTCCCGTGACTATCCCCGGTATCACCAGCCCCACGCTTAGCCAGATCAAGGTCGGCGATCGCGCCGAACTGACGCTGCGTGGCGGTCTAGTCCGCTCGATCACCGTGAACCCGCAACTCAGCATCTTCAACGCGGTCTTTGTCCGCGTCATCGGCAGCAGCACCGCTCCAGGGATCGAGGTCATCCGCGACGGCAACGTGGTCAGCTACACCCTAGCCAGCTCCTACACCATCGTCGTTCCAGGCAAGACCAACCCGACGCTATCAGACGTCGCTGCTGGGAAGACAGTCAAGATCACCATCGAGAACAACCTAGTAAAGAAGCTGGAAGTGCTCTAGCAAGGACGAGGCACAGCGGGCGAACAGGAGAAGCGAGCCGACAACGGCTCGCTTCTCGGCTTTTCACCTAATTGATGAGTATCCAAGTCAAAAAAAGATGCGGCAGAGCCGCGAAGACAGATGAAGCGGATCGCCGCTAGAGGCGTGCGACCGCGAGTAGCCTGTCACCGTTCTTCAAGAGTCTGTACGTTTGGTAGCGTCTGGTAGCGACGTTGGTCGTCGTCCCTGCCCCTTTCCTCTTTGAGATAGTCTGCGATTGATGTATTGACAGCGGGATGGTATAATACGTTCTGTAGTGAACGTTCGCCCGCGAACATGCGTTGACTGCGATATTCTCGAAGGTGGTGCCGTAATGCTCAATGACATGACCAATGGTTCGCCGCTGAAGCTGATCCTTACCTTTACCATCCCGATGCTGCTCGGTAGCATCTTCCAGCAACTTTACAATATGGTAGACTCGATCGTGGTCGGCCGCTTCGTTGGCCCGCAGGCGCTCGCCGCTGTGGGAACCAGCACGCCGATCATCTTTATGCTGATCGCTCTGGTCATGGGGCTCACCACAGGGGTTGGCATCATTATCTCACAGTACTTTGGCGCCAAGCGCTACGAGGATGTGCGCCGCGCCGTCTCTACCGCCATCATCTTTCAACTGGTCGGTGCAACGGTCATGACGGTGGTGGGCCTGTTCGCCAGTCGCCCCCTGCTGCAGCTGCTTCGCACCCCTGCTGATGTGATCAGTGACTCCGCCACCTACATGCGCATCTACTTCCTAGGCCTGATCTTCATGTTCATGTACAATGCCTTGGCTGGCATCTTGCGTGCGCTTGGTGATTCGCGGAGCCCGCTCTACTTCCTGATCGTCTCCACGCTGATCAATGTGGTACTGGACGTCTACTTCGTCGCCAATCTCGGCTGGGGTGTGGCTGGGGTAGCCTGGGCAACCTTGATCGCACAGGCCATCTCCGTGGTGCTTTGCATCCTGTATATCTATCGCCGGGTCCCTCTCCTGCAGCTCAAGCGGGAGGAGTTCGTCTTTGACCGCGGCATCTTTGGGACCATGATCAAAATTGGGATCCCCTCTTCGATCCAGCAGACCGTCGCCTCCATGGGGTTCATGGCCGTGCAGAGCCTGATCAACTCCTTTGGCAGCACCACCATGGCCGCTTACACAGCGGCAGCCCGCATGGATTCGTTCGCGATGATGCCGATCATGAACCTGGGTATGGCGGTCTCCACCTACACTGGCCAGAACGTCGGTGCGGATAAGATGGATCGTGTCCGGCACGGTGTCCACTCGGCGCTATTATTGGTGGTAGGCTGCTGTGCGCTCATGTCGGTACTGGTGTATACCTTTGGCCCGCAGATGATCGAGATCTTCATTGATGCGAATCAGGCCGAGGTCATCCGCCGTGGTGTCGAGTACATGCGTACCGTCTCGCTCTTCTATGTTGTCTTCGGTATCATGGGGATCTGCAACGGCGTCCTGCGTGGAGCCGGCGATACAACCATTCCCATGATCGCGGTGACGGTCGACCTCGCCGCGCGGGTGATCGCAGCTTACTGGCTGGTAACGATACCAAGCGTGAGCTACCGCGGCACCTGGTGGGCCATCCCCGTCGGTTGGTCTGTCTCCAGTGTGATTCCGATTACCCGCTATCTGACTGGTGGTTGGAAGGCGAAGGCTGTCATTCGCCAACAAATGTTTGCGGCGCAGCAGGCTAAGGCAGATGCATAGAGTGGCCCATTGGTTTAGGTGCTATGTAAGAAACCGATATAGGAGAGGATGCAGGTCGCGAGACCTGCATCCTCTCTTTGTCTGTCTTACCGAGTTCACGCAGACTGGGTCACCGCTCACTAGAAAAGCGTACTTGCCTGTCATAAAGCTGGACGTGCCCCAATATTGGTTAGTGAGGATATCCCTCAGACGATCCTGATAGCCCGACCAACCCACTAATGCAGAGGAGGATGGATATGCGTAAGAGGACAAGAACGCTCGTTATCTCTCTATTGTTAATGATGGTCGTGGTGGGGTGCACACCCCAATCTAGCACCACGACGCCACCAACAACTCCCGCCTCTAAGCAAGAGACTTTCGTTCGCTACGCCCAATATAACCCCCCCACAGGCTTGTTCCATCCCGATATTCTTACGTCTTCCTACGACAGTGCTGTAACCAGCCTGCTTTTCGAGCCCCTGGTCCAGCTAAATCCCAAGCTAGAGTATGAAGGCGCTTTGGCTGAGAAATGGGTTGTCGCCCCTGACAATCTCAGTGTCACCTTCCACCTGCGCAAGGACGCCAAATGGCATGATGGTAAGCCCTTTACCGCCGAAGACGTGAAATTCTCGCTCGAGTTCGTAGGGCACAAGGACTACAAGGGCCCGCGCTACTCCAATGTCGAGAAGATCAAAGGCATGAAGGAGTTCCACGAAGGCAAAGCCACCAGCGTCAGCGGCATCGAGATCATTGACCAGAATACCGTCAAGATCACGACCAGCGAGGTGTTTGCGTCCTTCCTCTACAGCATTGGTGGACGTCCGATGATGCCCAAGCATCTCTGGGGAAAGGCTGATGTCGCTACTGCGGAGAAGAACAAGGAGCTCCTGCTCAACCCAGTTGGTACTGGCCCGTTCAAGCTCAAGGAGTTTAAGCCCGATTCCCATGCCACCGTCGTCGCAAATCCTGACTACTGGGGCGGCAAACCGAAGATCGACGGCATCGTCATCCAGGCGGTTGCCCAGGACACTGCTCAGACCCAGATGCTCAAAGGCGAGATCGATCTGATGGATGTCAGTGATTTCGATCCACAGTTCATCAAGTTGTTCACCGATAAGCAGATCCAGGTGCTTGAGGCTGATCTAGTCGCAGTCCAATACATGGGTGTCAACAATCGCCTCCCTGTCTTCCAGAAGAAAGAGGTTCGCCAGGCTCTAGCTCATGCGATCAACCGCCAAGGCATTGTCGACCAGTTCCTCTATGGCAAGGGCAATGTCGCCAACAATCCCTTCCCCAAGAGCATCTGGGCCCATCCCGGCGATGCCGCTCTCAAGGACTATAAGTACGACAAGAACGCGGCTATCGATCTCTTCAAGAAGGCTGGATTTGAGCACAGAGACAACGTTATGTATTACCAGGGTAAGCCAGTCAAGTGGGTTCTGAAGTACCCATCTGGCAACAAGGCGCGTGAAAAGGCTGCCATCGTCATCCAACAGAATCTCAAGGAGATCGGCATCGAGATCGATGCTCGGATCATGGAGTTCGCCGCGCTATCGGCCGACGTGGCCAAGGCGGATTTCGAACTGATGCTGATGGGCATGGGAACCAGCTTCGATGCTGACCAGAAGTACATCTGGGCAACTGGTGCCAACTTCAATTACTGTGGCTGGGATGATGCCAAGACCAACCAACTCCTCGACGATGGCCTCAAGTATATCGATCTTGAGAAGCGGAAAGCCATCTACAAAGAATGGGCGCTCCACATGAACGAACAGATCCCAAACGTCTGGCTCTACAACTGGAAGGGCGGATTGGCGGTTACCCCCAAGCTGAAGAACGTCCAGTTCTTCGCCGGCGGTGCCTACTACAAGGTGGAAAAATGGGAGTACACCAAGTAGCCCCCGCGTATAAGCGGTAAGGAGAACGAAATGCAGGAGCGGCGTCTCCTGCATTTCGCTCCTTCGTGATCACACTAGCGCTGAAACCAAAGGGGGTGTCCCCATCCATGCGCAACTATCTGCTGCGTCGTCTGCTCTTAATGATCCCCGTGATCATCGGGATATCAGTCATCATCTTCGTCTTGATCAACCTTGCCCCGGGGGATCCATTTGCGAGTATGATCGAGAGCAATCCCAACATGTCCAAGGCCGACTATGAAAACTTGCTGCGATCGATCGGCTACTACGACCCCCTGCCGGTTAAGTACGTGAAGTGGGCTGGTCAGATGTTGACCGGCAATATGGGCTATTCGATTAGCCAAAAGCAGCCGGTGGCAGAGATGATTGGGCGACGATTGTCAAATACGTTGGCCCTCTCGCTTCCTGCTCTGGTGCTCAGCACCCTAATCTCCGTGCCACTGGGAGTTCTGTCCGCGACCAAGCAGTACTCTGTGTGGGATTATATCCTGACCATTGTCGCCCTCATCGGTATTTCTGTTCCTGCGTTCTTCCTCGCCCTGCTCTTGGTGAAATACGTAGCCTTCGATCTTTCGCTCTTCCCAATTCAGGGCATGGAAACCATCGGTGCCAATCTCTCTGGTATGGCAGCACTGTGGGATATGCTCTACCACATGGTCCTCCCCCTGACAGTGCTAACGGTTATTCAGGTAGCCGGGCGTATGCGCTATACTAGGTCATCTATGCTCGAGGTCATTGGGCAGGATTACATACGCACCGCCCGCTCTAAGGGCATGAGTGAGCGGAGCGTTATCTACAAGCATGCACTGCGCAACGCGCTCATCCCGGTCATCACGGTATTGAGCATCTCCCTGGGGTCCCTGCTTTCGGGAGCGATCTTGACCGAAAACGTGTTCATGTGGCCTGGCATGGGTACTCTGGTCTACCAAGCCATTGCTAACCGGGACTACCCACTGGTCATGGCCGGAACCATGGTGCTCGCTCTGACCATGCTCTTCGCGAACCTGTTCGCCGACATCATGTATGCGATGGTCGACCCACGCATTCGCTATGAGTAAGGGAGGGAAGCCGATGCCGACAACGGACCACACGCCTGTCAAGGGGCTATCCCCCTGGGCCATCGCCTTCGTGCGCTTACGTCGCAACCGCCTTGCTCTCGGCGCCCTGCTGATCGTGGTCACGCTAATTCTCGTGGCGATTTTGGCGCCACTCATCACCAGCTACGACCGCGACGCCATCGATCTGACGAAGCGATTCCTCCGCCCCAGTGCTACTCACATCTTAGGGACCGATGAGTTCGGTCGGGATGTATTCACGCGCCTCATCTACGGCACTCGGGCATCGCTGGAAGTAGGCCTAGTCTCTACCCTCATCTCCATTGTCATCGGGCTCACTCTGGGGGCGATCGCTGGCTATTTCGGAGGCGCGATGGACAACGTGATCATGCGCCTGGTGGATATCTTCATGTGCTTCCCTTTCTTCTTGATCGCCATCGTTATTGCATCGATCATGGGCCCGAGTATCACCACAGTGATGTTTGTTTCTGGGATCCTGAGCTGGCCAAGTCTGGCACGCATGGTAAGGGCCGAAGTGCTCTCCCTAAAGGAGAGGGAGTTTGTCGAGGCATCGCGCGCTCTGGGCCTGACGCCCGTCGCGATCATCATGCGTCACATATTACCCAATGTCTTTGCAGTGGTGATGGTCTACGCGACCTTGGGAATCGCGGGTGGCATCTTAGGAGAAGCAGGGTTAAGCTATCTCGGCCTTGGCGTCAAACAGCCACAACCCAGCTGGGGTAACATGCTCTCGTCAGCGCAGAACATGGCCTCGCTAATGTTCTATCCATGGCTCTGGATCCCCCCTGGTTTCATGATCCTAACGGTCGTGCTCTCTATCAACATACTAGGCGACGCGCTTCGTGACGCCCTGGACCCCAAACTAAAGCAATAGGAGGATCGATATGAGCCTGCTGGAAGTCCGAAATCTAGCTGTCAACTTTCGTACCTCCGATGGGTTGGTTCAGGCGGTACGAGGAGTTGACTTCCAGGTAAATGCGGGAGAGGTTTTGGGAATCGTCGGTGAATCGGGATGTGGCAAGAGCGTGACCAGTCTGGCAGTGATCGGGCTCCTGCCTAAACCAAATGGATATATCTCTGAAGGACAGATCGTGTTCAATGGAACCGATCTTCGCCAGCTGAGCGAAGCCGGAATGCGCCAAGTCCGCGGCAACGCCATCTCCATGATTTTTCAGGAGCCCATGACGGCGCTGAACCCTGTCTTACCAATTGGTGAACAGATCGGCGAGGTACTGCACGTTCATCAGAACGTCGCCCTGAAGAGCAGGGAGAACCGCCAGAGAACAATCGAGCTCCTTGAGATGGTGGGGATCCCTCGAGCTAACCATGTTGTCCACGAGTATCCTCACCAGTTCTCAGGAGGGATGAGACAACGTGTCATGATTGCCATGGCATTGGCATGTAACCCGAAGCTCCTGATCGCTGATGAGCCTACTACAGCGCTTGACGTTACCATCCAGGCGCAGGTGCTGGACCTGCTTCGCGATCTGAAGCAAGAGATGGGAACGGCCGTCATGTTTATCACCCATGACCTTGGGGTCATCAATGAGATGGCTGATCAGGTGATGGTGATGTACGCTGGGAAGATCGTCGAAAAGGCCTCGGTAAAACAGCTCTTCGCTGATGGCCGTCACCCTTACACCCGTGGCCTCATGCGCTCTCGTCCGGGCAGAATGGACCGGCATGAGAAGCTGTACTGCATCCCGGGGATGGTTCCGACCATGAAGAACATGCCACCTGGATGCCCTTTCGCGCCACGGTGCGAGTATGCTTTGGCTGTCTGTTCTACCAGCGTTCCTCCGCTGAAATCTGCGGCGGCGGGTCATCTCGTTAGCTGTTGGCTTATGCAGAATGGAGGTGATACCATTGCCTGAGGTTCTGCTGCAAGCCGAAAACCTACGGAAGTACTTCCCCATTCGGGGTGGCATCCTGTCCCGCCAGATAGGTGACGTGAAGGCCGTGGATGGCGTCTCCTTCCGAATATTCAAGGGTGAAATCTTTGGTCTGGTAGGTGAATCCGGCTGCGGCAAGTCCACAGTTGGTAAGACCATCCTCAACCTTGTCGCCCCTACCGGAGGCCGCGTCACATTTGCCGGCAAGTTGCTCTACGATGTTGAGCACCGCAACGCCCTGGCACAAAACGAAATGCGCTTGCTCCGGCGTGACATGCAGATTATCTTCCAGGATCCTTTCGCCTCTCTTGATCCGCGCATGAACATCGGCACCATTGTCTCGGAGGGGCTCATAGCCCACAGACTGGCCAAACCTGTGGATGCTATGCAACGGGCGGCCGCTCTACTTGAGCTGTGCGGCATTTCATCAGTGAACATCAACAAATATCCCCACGAGTTTAGCGGTGGGCAGCGTCAAAGGATTAGCATCGCTCGCGCTCTAGCGTTCAACCCACGCTTTGTCATCGGGGATGAGCCGATCGCGGCTCTTGACGTCTCAATCCAGGCCCAAGTCCTGACTCTCATGCAGGAGCTAAAGGAGAAGATGGGGCTGACGTACCTCTTCATCTCCCATGACCTAGGAGTGGTGCGCTATTTCTGTGATCGTGTGGCCGTCATGTATCTTGGCTCCTTTGTGGAGACAGGTCGCAGTGAGCAGTTATTCGCAAACCCAGTCCATCCCTATACCCAGGCGCTCCTATCAGCCATGCCGCGTCTTGATAGCGGTATGAAAGGGGCGCGGATTATCCTCAAAGGCAATGTTCCTAGTCCTGCGAACCCCCCATCAGGCTGCAAATTCCATACTCGCTGCAGCTATGCGATGCCTCGGTGCAAGACCGATGCTCCCACGATGCGCGAGGTCGAACCGGGTCATATGGCCTGCTGCCATCTGCTGGATCAACCGTAACCTGATAGCGTGTAGCCACGCCTGAACGTAGGAGGTCAAGACGATGCGGATGTCCATGCGCGAGGGCTCTTCCAGGTACGATGAAAGTGGCCGCGAGAAGCAACTAATCCAACCCGCTCTCACGGTCAATCCTGATCGAGTGACACTCCGAGAGTTCTGCAGCCTCTGCTTAGCCGAGTACTCTGTCCAGCTTCCGATCATGTTGGTAACGATAGCGGGATTACTCACAGCCTTCTTGGTGCTGCTGCTGTGGCTCAGGTAAGGGCCTGCGGCCCGAGTGGTGGGATGGTCAGGAGTGCTAGACGGTCGCAGTTGACCGTCTAGCACTTGTTTGGATAGGTAAGCATCGTGACTTATTGATACCTGAGTGGGAACTAAACCGCACGAACAGCGTATAAACAAGTGAGATCGACTAATACTGGAGCGTTCTTTAAGTACGGGAGGTGAGATCATGACGCTACTGTTCAGCTTATGCTTCTATACTGGCATTATCTTCGCTGTCCTCTCGTTTCTGCTTGGCCAAGTATTTGGCTTGTTCGACGGTGACGGGGATCTAGACTTCGATGCCGATACGCCGGATGCTCTTCTGCCAATCAAGCCGATTACGGTTGTATCTTTCATCACGGTCTTCGGCGGTGTGGGGCTAATCGGCTTGGGCCAAGGCCTGGGGGCAACTCTGGCTCTACTCTTGGCGACGGCGTCAGGGCTGCTGGTAGCCACGCTTCTCTACCGCTATGTGGTCCTACCACTGTACCGTGCGCAGAACACCAGCACCGTCTCTCAGGAAGAGCTGGTGGGTCTGCCCGCCAGGGTCGCTCTCGACCTGCGCGGTGACCGCTTCGGATCCATCACCTATATGGTCAATGGGAACAGCTTTACCGCACCAGCTAAGGCGCTGAGCTCCACTGATCTCAAGCAGGGCGAGGAGGTGATGATTGTCAGGATCCAAGACAACGTCTTCTACGTGGAACGCTCAGATCGGCTCTTTGGCTAAACAGAAAACAATGGGAGGGGACGCACATGCCAGAATCGATACAGTCTACCATCTTTATCTCGGCGTCGATCGTCGGGGTTATCATCCTACTCCTTCTGGGCATTACATCCATGTGGCGCAAGGTCTCGCAGGACAAAGCGCTGGTAGTCACGGGCCTGCGCAAACGTGTTATCTCCGGTGGTGGTGGTCTGGTCGTTCCCCTGCTGGAAAAGACCGACCGGATCTCCCTGGAGAACATGACCATCGAGATGCAGACCAATGGCGCCTTGACCGCCATGGGAGTTCCGATCACCGTCAACGGTTTTGCTGTGATCAAGATCAAGTCCGACAAAGAGTCCATCCTAGCGGCAGTTGAGCAGTTCAACACCGGCGCTGAGGTGCGCACTGTCGAGAATATCAAGAAGACCGCTAAGAACGTCCTCGAAGGCAAGCTGCGTGAGATCATCTCGGAGATGACCGTCGAAGGCATCTACCAAGACCGCAAGGAGTTTGGCTCCCGCGTACAGGAGATCGCCGCCACGGATCTCGCCACCATGGGATTGGAGATCAAGGCCTTTACCATCACCGATATCGACGATATCAATGGTTACCTAGAGGCTCTCGGTAAGAAGCAGATCGCCGAGGTCAAGAAGAACGCTGAGATCGCTGAGGCAGAGGCTCATAAGGAAGCCAAGATCCGCACCGCTGAGGCGAACCGTCAAGGTGAAGAAGCACGGTTGATCGCCGAGGCCCAAATCGCCCAGAGCGTGAAGGATAGAGAACTGAAGATCCAAGCCTTCCGTAAAGAGCAGGAGTCTTCCCGCGCTGTGGCCGACTTGGCCTACTCCATCGAGGAGAACAAGGTCAAGCGCGAAGTGACAGAGACCCAGATGCAGGTCGAGATCCTGAAGAAGGAGAAGGAGATCCAGCTCGCTCAGCAGGAAGCGCTCCGTCGTGAACAGGAACTGGAAGCGACCATCGTCAAGGAAGCGGACGCTGAGAAGTACCGCCAAGCGAAGCAAGCTGAGGCCGGCCGCTACAGCGAGATCCAGGAGGCCGAGGCCCAAGCCCAGTCGATCAGGCTACGTGGTCAGGCCAGCGCTGATGCCCGCCGCCTAGAGGGTATGGCAGAGGTCGAGATCATCCGCGAAAAGGGTAAGGCCGAGGCTGAAGCGATGCTAGCCAAGGCCGAAGCATACCGTCTCTACAATGAGGCGGCCATGACGCAGATGATGGTCGAGAAGTTGCCTGAGATCGCCCGCGCCATCTCCGAACCCCTGTCCCGCACCGAGAAGATCGTAATCGTCGATGGCGGTGGCGGTAAGGGGGCTAGCAAGGTGACTGAGTACGTCACGGACATCATGGCGAAGCTGCCCGAAACCGTGGGCGCCCTGACCGGGGTGGATCTGATGCAGCTCCTGACTAAGGGGGCAGCCAAAGGGGCTCAGGCCACAGGTCAGCCAGCATCTTCCGTCACCATCCCTGTTACTGCTGCCCCAGAGCAGAAGTCTAGCACCCAGCCCACCGCTTAGCCTAAACGGTATGGAACAGGCCGCCCCTTTAGGGACGGCCTGTTCTGTTCTGGGTTACCGTAGAGTCATGACCGCAGCGAAATGGGCGAGGCTCCCGCCCATGACGAACAGGTGCCAGATTTCATGAAAACCGAACTTGCCTGGCCAGGGGTTGGGCCATTTCGTGGCGTAGAAGATGGCACCGACGGTGTAGGACAAACCGCCGGCAGCCAGCCAGATCAGGCTCGGCAGGGTCAGCGCCTTGACCAACGGGTAGGCCGCCACCACCACCATCCAGCCCATCAGCAGGTAGAAGAGTGTGTAGAGCCAGCGCGGGGCTGACATCCAGAAAAGCTTCACAATCGCCCCAAATAGAGCCAGGCTCCAAACGATACTAAAGAGCGACCAGCCCCAGACGCCGCGCAGTGCCACCAGTGTAAAGGGGGTGTAGGAGCCTGCGATCAAGAGGAAGATCATGATATGATCGACCTTGCGCAGCGCGAGGGTGGCTTTGGGCGGCAGTGACAACCAGTGATAGAGAGTGCTCGCGGTATAGAGCAGGATCAGGCTGGCACCAAAGACGCTAAAGGAGACCACATGCCAGATCGATCCCCGTACCAGAGCCACGCGGATGAGTGCCACCAATCCAGCCACTGATAGCAGCGCCCCGACCAGGTGGGTCAGAGCACTGCCGGGATCCTTAAGCCTCAGCTTTTTCACCATCGACACATCCTTTGTTAATATCAGACAGTATCACGCTACCTACCCTATCATTTTACACGAATACTGGGCTCATTCCTGCACCGATGCTGTGATCGGATGAACTTCCGTCTGCACATAGAGCAGGAATAGGGCGAGACAAGATCGAAGGGGGTATCCAAGTAAGAGAAAGGGGTGATGGGGATGAGCCAAGGACCCGGCCGGACCATGGGGCGCAAGTCGGCACTCCTGGCCCTATTGGCTCTGGTCATGGTGATGACCGCTGCCTGCTTGCCTCTCCCCCGCTCCAGCCCGCCAGTTGCGGTACCGCCTGGCGAGCCCACTCCCGGAGGACAAGCCCTGCTCCAGCCTCCTCTCAATGATCCCGCCCCTACTCCACCATCCACCATTAGTATACGCCTCACTGGTGATCTGATGATGGCTAGCTTTATCGGTGACTATATCGAGAGCTATGGTGTGAACTATCCCTGGTCAGAGGTAGCGCCTGTTCTGCGCGAGGCTGATCTATCAATCGTGAATCTGGAGACCAGCGTCAGCACGCGTGGCTGGACCAAGAAGCCTGAGGGGTACAGTTTTCGCTCGCTTCCCTACACCATGGAGGGCTTAGTCAACTGTGGGATTGATGGCGCCTGGGTGGCGAACAATCATGTCCTCGACTTCGGCGTCGATGCCTTTACCGATACTCTGGAGAACCTCAAGGCAAGCAATATCGAGTGGGTGGGCGCTGGGCAGAACCGGCGCGAGGCTGAGCAACTGAAGATCCTCGAGCGCAATGGAATCAAGGTGGGGCTGCTAGCCCTTACAGAGATCATCCCCTACCCCGAATGGGTGGCGGAGGATGACCGCCCCGGTATCGCTCCCCTGACAGCAGACAATCACGAACACCTACTGCAGCTCATCCGCGCCGCCGATCGGCAGTGCGATGTCCTACTGGTATCGCTCCACTGGGGGACTGAATATGTACAACAGCCCCACGCCTGGCAGGTCGATCTCGCCCACCGGATGATCGAGGCCGGCGCTGACGGGTTGGTCGGCCATCACCCGCATGTTTTGCAGGGGATCGAGTTCTATCAGGGCAAGCCGATCCTCTACAGTCTGGGCAACTTCGTCTTTCTCAAGATGTACGAGATCTGCGGCAAGACGAGCATCTTCGAGCTGCAGTACAGTAAAGATGGCTTCCAGTCGGGACGCGTCTTCCCGGTCTGGTGCAACTACTGCAAGGCCAACCTCCATGACCCATCCGATCCCATCGGACAAGAGGTCATCGGCATCTTACGTGAGGTCAGCCGCAGCTTCAATGTCGTCATCGATGATGAAGGTGGATTTGGCATCCCTCGCGACCGGTAGGCAACGCCCAGAAACGCAAGTAACGGCGCCCCTGCCATCTGGGGCGCCGTTCTAAGATCAACGCATATCGCAATGTGAAAATGCCCGCAGCCCACAGTGGGGGCAATCTGCGAGGTGGAACGTTTCATCCTCTGTGGTTCTGCCAAGTGGCAGCACTAATATGATTAGACAGAGAGTGCGTCGGTGAGTGTCGTGTTCTGTACAGCGTAGTCTGCCGCTAGCTACCGGCCACTCGACGCCGTACAGCGCGACGGCTCCGGTTCTTCTTGGGGCGCCTCTTCTTGCGTTCGCTTCTGATCCCTCTGACCGCTTCTTCGATCAAGACCAAGAGCGCCTGCAGCGGCGTGCGTCCAGGCGGAGACGGATACTTCTTCTCGCGGTATTCCTGCAGACTTACGACGTTGGACACGCCTGATCAACTCCTATCATGCCGTGGTTCATTATTCGCCACATACTGGACTATACCTGCACGATATTTGGCGGATCTTTTCGTCAACTTGCGCGTAAAACCGACAGCAACCGCTTGTTTTTTCGACACCGCTGACTCTTTCCAGCGCGAAGGGTTGCCTTGTACATCTCTCCTGTCACTTATGACGCATCTCCCACGCGAAAAGTTGCAGGTTTTCCCAGTGGTATCTTGACGAAAAAAAGCGAACTCGCCGTCAAAATGGGTATATCGTTCTGGATATGCCTCATCCAGCCAATCACGCTTCGACTTTCCACTTGCCCTAAAAACTATTCTCCCTTAGAATAAATAGATCGACAGAAATTGTGCGAAAAAGGAGGGAGCTCATGCGTCATCAGAACAACGCTATCTATATTCTCCTGACGCAGACCGGGAGTCTGCCGACCCAAGTCATTGGGCTTTTCTCACGTTATCCGTACAACCACGTATCGATCTCGCTTGATCCCGAGCTGACTAGGCTCTATAGCTTCGGCCGCCTGCGTCCGCAGAACCCCTGGATCGGCGGTTTTGTCCATGAGAATATCCGTAGCGGTACCTTTGCCCGTTTTCCTGCGACCTCCTATTGCCTGCTCAAGTTGCCTGTGACCGCTGAGCAGTACGCGGGTGTGGAGCGAGAGATCGAGAGATATGAGCGTGATGCCAGCCGCTATCGCTACAACTATCTCGGGGTCGTCGGGGCAGCGGTGGGTGTACCCGTCGGGAGCCAACATCGTTGTTTCTGTTCGCAGTTCGTGGCGCGCGTACTAGATGCGGGAAGCATTCGCCTATTTGAGAAGTGTCCTGACCTGATCACCCCAGAGGACTTCCGTACCTCTACAGCTCTTGAATATGTCAGCAACGGCTTGTTGCGCGAGTTCTCATCCTTCCCTCATACGATACCGACCGTCCCAGCCCAACAGCAACTGACGATGTAGAAGAACGCCAACCTAGGAGCCGGATGCCGCAAGGCATCCGGCTCTCTCTTTACTCTAGTACATAATCAGCGATAAGACCACGAAAAAACCGTCGCGAACTCCACCTGTTTCCCATATACTTACTTGCGTTGGCTAAACGAAACCAGTAAAATATCACTACTAGTCCTAATTACTATTATGGTAGACATATAGGAGGATCTTTCATGCGAACCCTGAGCACCAGAATCGCTGTATTCACCACCGTGCTACTGGCTCTGGCTCTGACCATCTTGACCGTGGTCAATAGTTGGATGGTCGGGAAGGATCTGCGTTCCACCCTCGTCGAAGGTGCGACCGCAGTTGCCAGCGGAACTGCCAACCAGGTCGAAGAGTGGCTGCATGGCCGCCTCGATGAGGCGAGTGTTTTGGCCAAGACCGCCGTGGTGCGCAGCATGGACTGGCCGCAGACCAATGCCTTTCTCCAGGATGTGTTGGTCGGAAAGTCCGAGTATGAGATGCTGTGGGTCGGGGACCCTCAGGGCAATCTCAAGGCAACCACGGGGCAGAGCGCCAATATCGCTGACCGCGACTACTTCCGTCTGGTGATGGAGACTGGCAAGAGCACGGTCTCCGACGCAGTTGTCTCGCGATTCTCCAATAACCTGATCGTCGTCGTGGCTGCGCCGATCACGGACGCTGCCGGCAAAGTCGTCGGCATCTTCGGTGCCTCGGTACTCCTCGACCAGCTGGATGCGATCACCGTTGCGGCCAAGATGGGGTCAGGCTACGCTTACATCGTCCAGCGCGACGGAATGGCTGTCACCCATCCCGACCGGTCGCTGGTCATGCAGCCCGACAAGAGCTTCCTGAAGTCGTCCAATACGGAGCTGAAGCAGGCTACCACCCGCATGGCTGCGGGCGAGGCGGGCGATGCCAGCTTCACCCTCGATGGCAGCCGCAAGCTGGCCTTCTTTGCCCCGATCCCGATGGCCAACTGGAGCTTGGCTGTGACCGTCGATGAGAGCGAGATCACCGCTCCGATCAGTATGCAGAGGCGCAACGCTATCCTCCTCGGAAGCTTATTGCTGCTGATTGCAGCCCTGTCTGCCTACGTCATGAGCAGATCGATCGCTGCCCCGATCATTCGTGCGGCGGATACCAGCCTAAAGATAGCCGATGGCGATCTCAGGGAGCGATTGACGGTCAGGGGCAAGGATGAGGTTGCCCGCCTCGCTCACGGCTTCAACACCATGGCTGATCGACTGACAGTGATGGTCCAGGGATTGGACGGATTGTCAGTGCAGGTGCTCAGTTCCTCCGCCATACTGGCCGAGGCGGTCAGTCAGAGTACCGAAAGCAGTTCGCAGATCGCCTTAACCATGGAAGAGCTGGCTCAGGCCGCCTCGAACAACGCCGAGCAATCCCAGCAGGGCGCTGAGATCCTCAGTGAACTAGCCAGGGCGATCAACCAGGTGGCGGTGGGCAGTCAGGTGGCTGTCGAGGCCTCCGAGTCCGCGCGCGAGGCGGTGGATCAAGGTGCTCAGGCAATCGAGACGCAGCAGAGCAAAATGAGGCACAATCAAGAAGCAACGGCCTCAGTATCACAAGCAATCACGCGGATTGCCGAGCAATCCAAGCAGATTGTCACCATGGTTGACGTGATCGGCTCGATCGCGCAGCAGACCAACCTGCTCGCTCTGAACGCTGCTATTGAAGCCGCTCGTGCTGGTGATGCTGGAAGAGGGTTCACGGTGGTAGCTGAAGAGGTCCGTAAGCTTGCCGAGCAGTCGAATCGTGAAGCGCAGAAGATCACCGTCATCATCAACGAGATCCAAACTGCCATTGCCGCTGGCGTAGCTGAGGTCGACTCGGCCCGGGCCGCAGTGGATGCCCAGGTGGTAGCTGTTGAGGCCACATCGCGTGCATTTGCAGACGTCACTGTCACCATCGATCGCATCGTCCTGAAGGCACAGGAAGAAGCCGCCGTCGCTGAAGAGATGGCCGCCTCGACGGATGAGGTCGTCCATGCCATCCAGGGGATCTCAGCCGGGGCGCAGCAAGCGGCCGCTGGAGTCGAGCAAGTCTCGGCTACCACCCAGCAGCAGGCGGCTAATACCAGTCGGCTGCAGGAGGTCGCTCAGGAGCTCAAGATCAGCGCCGAACAACTAAAGAGGAGTGTCGAGCAGTTCAAGATCTAGACTCGCGGGATGAGTAGAGGAGCGATAACCCACAGGTTACCGCTCCTCTCACAGTCCGAGGGCATATTCAGCGTAGTTGCACTCTCGCCTGCGACTGGATAAGCTATAGCGTAGAATGGTACTATTCTGTGTGCGTCTGCACTGCTGCAGGAGGGGATCTTATGGACGGAAGCCTCAGAAGCTCTGTTCGACCCGGTCTTGAGGTGGAGATCGTGCTGAAAGCCGATCAGAGGACTGGAAAGCTGACCAGAGGGATCGTCAAGGATATCTTGACCAACTCCCCTACCCATCCACATGGAATCAAGGTTCGCCTGACCGATGGCCAGGTGGGCCGGGTCCAGAAGATCGTGGAATGAAGAACGACAACCTCCACCGTGGAGGTTGTCGTTCTTTATTACTTGGTTTGTCAATCCCGCCGAACTCCAACCGGTGGCAGAGCACAGGCGCTCACCACGAGATTGGCACCAAGACCTGCGAACCCGTGAGGCTGTCGAAGAACCTTAAGCGCAGCATGGCTGCGCGACTGCAGCGAGGCCTAGTCCCCCAGATGTAGTTGCGCAGCCATGCTGCGCCTACCACATTCGGCGTACGGTGTTTGGCTGTGCGAAGAGAAAGCGCCCTTTTCGACAATCTCAACCCGTAGCCACAGACTTCATCCAAAATACAGAAACATTTACCAGATAGCAGTAGACTTTGGGGTGATGGACAGATAGAGTAGTTCTTAGAGAGGGCGCACAATGACCTCTCCTCACCCCAATGATAGAGAGGCGATTAAGAGTTGGGAACGCTTCGCCATATTCAGAAGACCATACAGTTGTTGGTTGGCTTAGGGGCGATATTTGGCGGTGGCATGGCCATTTACGATCCTTCGGGGGCTCTCTATGGTGCACCGGTTGAGATCCTGAAAACGGGCCCCTTCACTGATTTCCTGATACCCGGCCTGTTTCTGTTCTTCGTATTAGGAGTCGGACATCTGGTTTCCTACATGCTTAGCAGATATGAGACTGGGCTTCATGTCCATGTCAGCGGGTTGGTTGGCGGCATCCTGATGGCCTGGATCGTGATCCAATGCTACATGCTGCAAACCATTGCTGCTCTACATGTGATTTTCTTCCTTGTAGGATTAGCTGAGAGTCTGATTGCTTTGGCCATGCTCTCGAAGCTCGGGTTGTTCCCGTTCTCGAAGAAGCTCGGCCTCTGATCGATATCGATGGTCCACTGGCAAGAGCACCTTGTAGATCGCGCATAAGCGCGTCTGTAAGGTGCTTTCTCGTCCCGCGGATAAGGTTGCCTACTTGCGGAATAGCCCGGATGCCCTGGTCAGGTGGTGGTTACTCCACTGCGGCGAAGCGCCGAACACGCTGGCCATTGAGCTCTACATACTCGATAAACATGGTGAGCGGACGAACCCAGATCCCCCGCTCGCCGTAGAGCGCCTGGTAGACCACCATCTCTTCCTCAGTTTCTGAGTGCTTGGCTAAGTGCAGCACCAGATAATCATTCCCCTTATAGTGTCGATATCGATGGCCGAGCTTGAGTTGTTCTTGCTGTTCTCCTTGATGCATTGGCTTACCTCCTTGGGCCTGAGAGCTGTTGTTGTCTTCTATCTTACCACGGATTGGCATCTGGACAAGCAACCGGTTACCGGTCGCGGGCTTAGCGACCCGTCGGCGTGGCCATCAAGACCGCGCCTAATCGTATCCGCCCTTGGCCGGGGGTAGGTGTTTATACTCTTTCGTTGCCATGACCTCGGACCTGATGGTATTGATCAGCCCGACTAGCTTGGCGGCCTTGGGATCGTTGGATGGATGGGAAGCATCATAGACAACCTCCCGCGTAGCACCGTGCATCCGGATGAGCAGGCGATACGCGAAAGCAGGGGTGACGAAGACCATCGTCTCCCCTGCCTTGGGAGCAAGGTCAGGCGGGTAGTCCATGATCTGCATCTCGTTCGCCAGGGCATAGATGCGCGCCATGGATTGACTTGGCAGCTTTAGAGGCGTCGTGGCTGTTCCATCGGCGATCAGATCCTTGGTGAACCTCCCTGCGAAGGTATCGAGTACGTTCTTCCCCTCGATGCCCCAGGCTGCCGTAAAGGCAAAGTCCGACGGGGCAGCCTCCTCTCCTGTGGGCGCCGGGGCGGCTGCCCCGAAGCTACGGTAGAAGGCCAGACCCAGTATTAGTGCACCAACCAAAGACAGCACCACAGCCAACCTTCTCCCCATCGTCCGACCTCCTAGTGGTTTCCCCGATTGTCCGCATCAACCATTAGACGGGGAAACTGGAGCAGAAGTTGCAGGCCTGGTCTGCCAAAAGAATACTGGTAGGATTATCCTCGGGACGTCTAGTAATCGCGCAGCCATGCCCACCGACAGCGATCTGACTAGATCGCTCTAGGCTGCGCGTTCTCTGAAACGCATTCGCTTCGTCCAAACAAGACGAGAGCCGTGGATCGCATCGGCGATCCACGGCTCCCCATATGCCCGACTTGTTACAGAACACGATTCCTGATGTAATCAATCATTCTCTGCTCGATCCCCATCAGTTCGTCCCGCGAGACCTTGTATCTCGCTTCGATCTCGCCTAAGGTTAGTGGTGGCTCACTCAGGAGCCTGGCGTACGCTATGGTTACTTCTTGTTCGCTGAGGACAGATGCTGCTGCGGCCATGATCTGTTCCCGGCTAAACATCGGCTCACCGCCTCTCTTAGCTTCTTGGGTAGGCGTCCGAAAGTCTATTCCTCTCTATCGTGCGCTATCGCGACGATCTCATCCCTCGGCTATGGCATTGGTGCTACCGCACCAGATGCAGCACGACCCACTTGCGGAACACGGCCACGGTATAGATGAGACTGACCGCACCGTAGGCAGGATACAGCACCCGAATCAGCTGGGAGAACCCCACCAGAGCACACGGGATGGAAGCCAAGAGTATCAGTATGACCGCTGCTTCATACGGCAGACCTACGGAGTGATGAATGCGCTTGCCCAGGCTGTAGAGATCCCCGATCTCGGTGGAGAGCATCTCCAACCAGATCGCGCTGCTGATCACGATCGGCAGCAGAGCCCCAAACTGTCTGGCCACGTAGAGATTCGGGATCTCTTTGCCCAGCGTATCTGGAGCGTAAGCTAGGATGAGAAAGTGGATGATGGCGATCAAGGCGATGAGCAGGAGACTACCCATCTTGGTCCCGCGCAGGCACTGCTTCTTATCCCTCATCTCCGCTAGCATGGGGCAGAGGACGCCGGTGATGCCAAACATGTTGAACGAGGAGTAGAGCACCGCGGTGATCAGCCAACTCCCCCCCGTCGAAGGGATCGGCTGAAAGACCGGCGGCCGGGAGAGCGTGAAGAGCGCCGCGGCACCCAGGGCCAGGATGGACAAGCTGGACATGGGAACGATCAAGGCATTGATCGCCACCACCCCGTCCGTGGAACGGCGCGCGAAGAGGTAGGCGACGATCACCATGAGGCCGATGCCGACCAGCGGGGACAGGCCGGTATACTCATTGAGCATGGCACCACCGCCAGCGATCATCACGACGTTGCCGCCAAAGATGAAGAGTGTCAGCGCCCCCTCTAGTAGCGTGCCAAGGCGATTACCACAGACGAAGCGGATGATCTCCGCATACGAACGGAAGCGGTAGCGGAAACAGAGATTCACGGTTAGAACGGACATGATGATATAAGCAAGCAGACAGAAACCAATACCCCAGATCCCCTTTGAACCAAAACGGCTGAAAAACTGCAGTATCTCTTGTCCCGATGCCAGCCCAGCCCCTACACTGGTGCCAACTAGGACCAGGGCTACGCGCAGATCATCCCTCACATGCATAACCTCCATATGACTGCTCATAGGAAGGTATGCTCGGGCTGGGTGGATGATGCGCCCGGATGGAGATTGGCCACCAGGCAGAGAAGCACTGGGCGCCCTATCCTTCTATCCGAGGAAACAGCCTGGCTCTTAGCGGGAAGTGAGATGCACCATGGGTTGGTGGAAGAACTTCCTCGACCGCCTTGCCAACGCCAGCAAGAAGGAGTCTGGGAGTGATCGTCTCTATTGCTGCCAAAACGAGCTGCCCAACCAGCAACCCAAACAGACACCTAGCAGTAAGGACAGGCAATAGCTGCAGCTGCCATCATAAGCGAGAGCACCCGAAGCGTGGGGTGCTCTCGTGTCTGTTCTGAGCTTGATGGCTACCAACTAGGGTTGCGGGCGTAGCATGGCTACGCCCCTACATGTTGGGGTTGCCTCGTGGCTCGTAGGGGCGTAGCCATGCTGCGCCCGGGTCCTTCGACAATCTCACTAGGGACGAAGCGCTGGGGACCAGGGGATCATTTCATCTCAGTATAGTCAGGCAGGATGTGGTTTTCGAGCGCCCGCTCGACCTTCTTGATGAAGGACTCGCTTGCGCCGAGATCAGTCTCACCATCGAATGATTTGTGCCCGCCCGTTGAAACGTGTACGACGGTCACACCGAGCAGGTTGTTGATGGTGACAACCACCGTTACGAAACTAGCTACACGGCGGTAGAACCGAGTGAAGATGAGGGAGATGACTGTACCTGACGGACAGTCGACGCGGTAATCGTCCAGCAATACCCCAGCTGGCGAGTCAACCATGAAGCGCGTCTTCTCTTTGGTGATATACTCGATGATCGTCGCCGCAACATCGGCAGGCGTCAGAGAGGCCTTGATCTCCCTAACCAGTGTCCGCCACCTCCGTTTCATCCACGTCAGGCTATGCGTTAAGTGGACTCGGGTCCTTCTCCTTCCACGTGGAGCAGATCGAGACCTGCCGCGTCTCGCGAGAAAACCGCTGTGGCACGGTTCCACATCACGACGAGGTTAGAGATGGTTTGCGGAAGGTTATCAGACGAGTCTGTAGAATTACTACCCATCAACCTATTATCACTCAATGAGGAGGAATCGAGATGGATCACAAAGAACGGGCCATCCAGGCCATTGATGCCCTACAGGCGGAGCTGGTCACTCTCTCCCACGACATCCATGACAACCCTGAGGTATCGCTGACCGAGTACAAGTCGTCAGAGTTTATCGCCCAGGTACTGCGCAACCATGGCTTCGATGTCAAGATGGGCATCGGCGGGCTTGATACAGCCCTTATCGCCACCAAGCAGGGCAAAGGTCCCGGCCCGCACGTCGCCGTGATGGCAGAATACGACTCGCTGCCCGGCATCGGCCATGCCTGCGGTCATAACGTCATCGCCACCTGCGCGGTGGGGGCGTTCTTGGGTGCCAGCGCCGTCATGGAAGAGTTCGATGGCACGCTCTCAATCATCGGCACCCCCGGCGAAGAAGCGGACGGCGGTAAGATCGTGCTGCTGGAAGCAGGTGTATTTGACAACGTCGACTTCGCCTTGATGATGCACCCGTCTTCCGGCAGGTCTCTGGTCGGCCGCGGCGGCCGCGCTGCCACCACCGTCGAGGTCAACTTCAAGGGCAAGTCGGCCCATTCCGCTTCGCCGGGCAGCGGGATCAACGCTTTGAACGCTGTCATCAGCACCTTCAACCATATCGACATGCTGCGCCCCACCTTCGCCATGCAAGATAACGTCAACGGCATCATCACCAATGGTGGCCTCGCCGCCAATATCATCCCCGGAGAGGCTTCCTGCGAGTTCAGCCTGAGAGCGCAGACGCTGCTGGATCTGGAGAAGCTAGCAGAGAAGGTGAAGCTGGCCGCCCACTCTGCGGCCAAACTTACCGGTGCGACCCCTGAGATCCATGTTCACCGTATGTACGCTGAGCGCTATCCCAACCAGCCGATGTGTGCCGCCTTCAAGGCCAACATGGAGCTGCTGGGCGAGGAGATGCACTGGGCCAATCCAACTGGGATGTACGGTTCATCCGATGTCGGCAACGTCTCCATCAAGCTCCCCGCCATCCACGATTACCTCTGGATCGCTCCCGCCGGCGTCGCCTCCCATAACGTGGAGTTCACTGCTCACTCCAACTCTCCGCGCGCCGACGAGGTCTGCATCAAGGGGGCCAAGGGCCTGGCCATGACCGCCATCGACATCCTCGCAAGCATTGAGTTCCAAGTCGAGATCAAAGAGTCCCATCGCAAGCAGGTGCCTGCGGAATATCGGAGATAAGCTGGACGCCCCAGTAAGGAAAGAACGTAATAAGGGTCGTCTCAGAAGCCGATGGCTTCTTGAGGCGACCCTTGTTAGCTAAGATGAGAGAGGAGCCCGGCACGAGCATGCTGTACATCGTTCGCCACTCGATACCCGCCATCGATCCATCGGTCGCAGCCGAGCACTGGCCGCTATCGGATGCAGGGATCGGAGCAGCCCAGCAGCTAAGCCGGCTTCCCAGCTGGCAAGATGTCGAGATCATCTACTCCAGCCCCGAGCCCAAGGCGCTGCAGACGGCTGAGGAGATCGCTCGTCCATGGGACAAGAAGGTCATCATCGAGGATGACCTGCGGGAGCTATGGATGAAACCTGTCTGGCTGGGCAACGCTGATTTCCTCAAGAAGGTCGGCGACTACCTCGAAGGCGGAGACGACCCGGATTTTGAGCCCTATGACCAGGCCCAGCAGCGGATCGGTGACTGCGTGCAGGGGCTGGTCCGGTCACACCCAGGCCGATCTATCGCCGTCGTCTCCCATGCCAGGATTTTGGTCACTTTCTTCAGCCACCTCTTGGGCCGCCGCATAGGACGCCAGGAGTGGCGGTCGATCAAGATGCCCGATCTCGCGGTCGTTGATCTGGTCAAAGCTCAGGTGGTGAGTGGGTTCCTGAAGGTTGTCAACTAAGGGGGCAGACCCCTTAGTTAACACTGGGCTCTCCTGTGTTCGCTTCTGCTCTATTCGTCAAACTCCTTGGGGTAGACGGCTACACCGCTTACACCCTGTAGCCCCCTGGGTTGGAGCTCCAGCGCCATGTAGGATGCGTCAGGGACGGGGAAAGGCGAGCGGATGCCCCACTGGCTCGCAGGCCTGAAGCCAAACCGCGGATAGTAGTCCTTGTGCCCCAGAACGATGACCGACGTGAACCCCAGTTGCTTGGCCTTCTCTAGGCCCGTCGTGATCATCTGGCTACCAATGCCTTTGCCCTGATGCTCCGGCAGAACAGATACCGGGGCCATCGCCAACGATGCGTATTCTGTCTGACCGTCACGTATCACCAGTCTGGTGAACATGACGTGCCCGACGATCTCGCCATCGAGCTCTGCGACCAAGGAGAGCTCGGGTACGAAGGCATCGCTCTTTCTCAATCTGGCGACTAGGAACTGCTCGGCATGGTTGCTATGACTGGCGGTCCGAAATGCCGTCTCTACGACCTGCTCAGTGGATCTATAGTCGCGCTCTGTCTCTTGTCTGATGGTGATACTCACGTTCACACGCTCCTGTCACAAAGTAGTGCCACAGCGATCATAACAGGACTAGCCTGATTCTTCCATAGGTCCTGTGACATAATGGCAATCAGAATATGGGCAGGCGCGTTGAGCGGAGTGCATGCAGACACTCCGCTATTGTTCTTCATATTGCGCGTCGCACGGCATTCGACATCCCGCTATTGGTGCCAAGGCATGTTCGACGCTATTACCCAGGAAATGACGCTGCCAAAGAGAGGCATTCGACACGGTCGTGCCAGTAGATCCGACCTAGTCAGAGATGCTGCCCATGCAGCGTACACAACAACACCGCCCCCAACGATTACGTCGAGGGCGGCGTTCCATATGATCGAACTTACCGATCTCTTACCGAGCTTGCAGAAACGTCAATACGAAACCTACGCAGCCTTCGCGTCACGCTTCGCATCTGTCTTCTTGAAGATGCCAAACGGCTTTCCTACCGGCAGAACCACGTGTCCAAAGTGTGAGTTCAGGACGGCGGCTGCGGAACCATAGAAGCCAACCAGTGAGATCAGGAGTTCCGAATAGGCCGCCAGTCCGTGGGTGAACTCGTGACCGATGCCAAACGAGCTCAGCGCCAGACCGATGAACAGGAAGTCGATGAGGAAGAAGATGCTGAACAGGACCTTATGGGTCTCCATCGCTCCGACGGTCATGAAGACCGAGAAGATCAGGTAACCGACATAGGCGACGCCGAGCTGTGTGGTATCAATGCTGGCAGCCAGACCTTGTCCAAAGACACCCGCTTTGATCATCCACGATGCCCCAATAGCAA
>CAYOCI010000006.1:0-12121 GCA_964402415.1 uncultured Clostridia bacterium | reverse complement strand
TCCAAACGCAGTGGTTCCGAAAACATTCTGCCTCTTGGAGTCTTCGACACAGGCAAAGAGCTGTGCCAGCCCTCCAAGGAAGATCGCCCAAGGGAGAACAAATGATGTGCCTTGGGTCCAACCGAGCTTCTGAGATGCTGCAACCAGTGTCACCATGGCGAGACCAAATAACCCAAGCGCAGACGGATCAGCATTCATGATCTTGACGTTCTGTGTTTGATTGGTGTTCAAGGTATGCCTCCTAAAATGCAGATACCCCAAACATTATCGGTTTGTGCCAAAAGTGTCAATCACCCGTGCCATTGTTCCACTTGTGAATTAGTTGAGCAATGCTCAATTGTTATGTCAACCTTGAAGACGCGTCTCTGTTCCCCTAACCTGTCATCGCGACCGGTGATCAGACAGCACCAGCGCGACGGCTCGTCGCGTGACCCACTCCGAGATGCCGCCCTCCCTACTCACCTTGGGCCCTCGCCGTCGCGGTTGCCCATTCCCCGCTCGAAGCGTGGTAGTCTCCGCAGAACCAGAGTCGTCAAGTAGATGTTGACGAGACCAATGATCGCCAGTAGCCAGAGAAGTCCTCGCAGTCCGAAGCCACTGTCAATGATCAACAGCAGCACAAATGAGCCAATAATGGGTGCCATCGGCTTGAGCGCCTCAACAGCCGGTACCATCGTCATCACTCCTAGTTATTAGTGGAGACAGAGCGCTCTCTATTGGACGATGTAACTCCCAATATGTTCCATCATCACCCATTCCAAGGCCAAGCAATGCTCGGCACCACTGTCTCGGTGCACTCTCCAACTACTGATGTAGTTGCGCGGCATGAAGAAGGATGAAAAGCCGTAGCGCTACGCGCTACTCCACGGTCGGGTCCGTAGCCTCGCCGCTCAGCTGCGAGGTATACCCTCCCCTACAACCAACTCATCTGGGATCCGATGCCTTACGAGTTACAGCAGGAGCGTCTGTAGGGGCGGGTTTCAAACCCGCCCGTGGGTCGCCTGTAGGCGACCCCTGGCCCTTTTTCATAGGGTCACTGGTTGGCGACGTCGGCTTGTGAATTTGGGCACAAACAACAGTAAAGCACCAGCGAAAGCTGGTGCTTTAGGTAACTATTGCTATGGCGCACACGATGATAGCCTAGCTTAGAGAAAGCGTTTCAAGTACGACGTATTCTCCCTTATGGCAAAGGTCAACGAACGAGCGGCAGCCATCGTTGTCGACGACGTAGTACTGCTGCTCCTTCTGATCATAGCAGACTGAGTAGAGTCGATTGGGGGTTACGCAGGGCACATCGGCACAACAATCTTCACAGGCCAACCAGTGGGTGGCGTCTTCGACGCATCTGACCACATGATACTCAATCATTCCCGACTGCATATGCTCTCTACCTCCCTTGGATACATAGTAACATATTTCACTAATACGATCAAGGACTTTGTGAAAAAAAGCACGTCCATCTGCTTCTGCCTTAGCAGACGGACGTGCTTGAGGTGAAATAAGGGGTTAGAGCCTGCTGATCATGCACTTGGCGCACTCGTGAGGCAGCATCTGGCCTCGCGGTTCACATCCCGCATCCTATGCGGACCCACTGATGCTGGCTGGTCACTCTCGCCTACCGCTGCGTTCTCTCGCCGAGTGCTGCGCCTCGGCCCAACGGCGATCGTATTCATCCCTGGTGATCCCCTTCTCGGTCATCTCTTCGGCCATGCTAGCCGTTACCTTCTCTAACTGGCCGTCAGAAACATACGGGTTGAGCTGGGCCTTGGCCGAGGAGAGCGAAAACAGCATCTGTTTCAGGACATTGGCGTCATCGCCCTGCTGGGCGGGCCTTCGGACAGTGTACTCCCGAAAGTCACAAGCCGAACAAGACCATTCGGTCTCAAAGATCGGGGGCCACAGACCACCATCGCTTGCCCATGTTGCCGGATATAGCTCCTTCTCGATCGGACGAAGCAGCATAGGAAAGACACCGAACTTCCGGCAGTGAGGGCAGGAGTGACCTGATACCACTGGGATGAGGTAAAGGCCACCGACTATGGCGAAGGCAAGGACAGCGGCGAGGTGTAGCCCCCAGGCGAGCAGTGTATCGCGTCCAGTCAGGCGTCTGGACGCAATCTCGGTCTGACTGGTTAACTGATATCTCACCTCGACTCGCTCTGGCCACTGATCATGACTGATCTGCCCTTTGAACCTCACGACCAGTAGATCAGGTTGAAAGACGCTCTTCGTGGCCCTCAAGTCAAAGAGATAGATGAACTGGTCCCCATACGGAGCGGTGATCGCCTTTTCTTGATCCGGCGTTAGCCAGACGGGCAAGGCGTTGAGGTAGGCAAATGCCACCATTACGACGCAGGCCATGGCAGTTGCCAGACCAACTCGGTGTTTCTGCAGCATGGTATCACCCCCATATGGTCACTTCTTCGAGTCCATGCAAATACCTCTAATGATCCATTGCATCGTCCTCATATGGATGAACTCCGTACATCCCCCCGAGCCTACTAAGGAAGTAGGATAGCGACCGATGCGCGTACAAGAAAGGGAACCACCCGGCCGATCCCTGGTATGATCGACAGAAGTGGTTCGCCTAGTTCTTGACGAGTGAGCTCATCTCCTGGTCGCTGGGTTCAGGTGAAGGCTACTGTATCCCATAGGATATTCGTCTGGCCACCCTTCCTACTAGATTCATGGCGCCATGTTTGGCCAGAGCCGAGGTAAGGCCGCCCATCTTTCTATAGAACAGGTTAAAGAGCAGGTAGGGGATCTTCCGCGCCCCGCTCTCAGGCGCTCTCCTCAGGATATTGCGAAAGGTGTAGAACTCACGGTACATCCATAGGTAACCATCCAGCAACTGCTGAGCAGACATCTGGGCTGGCTGAAAAACCACATGAGCAGTGTTATAGTGGCTTAAGTCGTGGTCGGTGATTCGACCTTCCTGTTGCAGCCGATTGTATAATGTGGTGCCGGGGTAAGGGGTCAGGATGTGAGCGGTCATGGTCTCGATGCGCTGCTCAACCAACCAGTCCAAAGTCTCCTGGAATACGCTAGGTGTATCATGGTCGAAGCCGAAGACCAGGCTGGCATTGATCATGATCTCACGCTGGTGCAGCTCCCGGATCAGCGCTTCATAGGATTGCACCTTGTTCTGATGTTTTCCTACGCTGCTGATCGACAACTGGTTGATGGACTCAAAGCCGATGAATAGGCTCTGGCAGCCGCTCGCTTTCATCTCGTCGAGTAGATCAAGATGCGTGCCAATATTGGAGCTGACTGCGGCATTCCACTTTAGGCCGAGGGGCTGGATTCTCTTAAGGAACACGCGCGTCCACTCAGGATCGCCGATGAAGTTATCGTCAATGAACATGACGTGCTTGGTCCCTAAGCAGGCGATCTCCTCTAGGACATGATCGACGGGCCTTGTTCGGAACCGCTTATGCGTATAATCACAACTATTGTAGCAAAACTCACAGCGGAACGGGCAGCCACGGCTGGTAACACAGACGTTGGTATAGAGATACTGCTCGGTCCTGATCAGGCTGCGTCTGGGCATGGGAATGTTGGCCGGGGCGGTGGGCGCGTCGGATCTGTACTCCCGCTTGAGCTGGTCCTGCAGCAGGTCCTGTAGTATCCGTGGCCATTGCTCTTCAGCCTCGCCAATGCAGACGGAGTCAAAGTACTGCAACGCCTCGTCCGGGCTGGAGCTGGGATGGATGCCGCCAGCGACGACCGGTACACCCTTGGCCCGAAAGGTGGACGCGATCTGGTAAGCGCGTATAGATGTGTCGACATTGACCGTGATCCCAACCAGATCTGGTGCATCGCTAAAGTCGATGGGGGCGATGTTTTCGTCCTCAATGCAGACCTCGTGCGAGTCGGGCGTCAGGGCTGCTAAGATAAGTAGCGCCAGTGAAGGAGACATGCGCCGCTTGAACTCCGAGTCCATCGGTCGGAGGCTCATGCGCGGTTGGATCAACTTGATCTTCACTGATGGGCCTCCATTCTATGATCAGTTGGGTATTAACTTAGGGGTCAGACCCCTAAGTTAACACTAGTTCCCCGTGATGCCATTCAGCAGCGCCACAGGAGATGAAAGCGCTCTTGGCGATGGTGACTACTGCGGGCAGCGGGCTGTGGGCCGCGGGCCATTTCATGTTAGTTGGTGCTGTCACTTCGATACTCCAGAATATCGCCGGGTTGACAGTCCAAGGCTCTGCAGATCGCCTCCAAAGTTGAGAAACGGATGGCCTTTGCCTTGCCGTTCTTCAATATGGAGAGATTCGCCATCGTTATTCCGACCTTCTCGGTAAGCTCTGTTACGCTCATCTTCCTCTTAGCCAGCATCACATCGATATTGATGATAATCGCCATGATAGTCACCTCACACCGTTAGGTCATTTTCAGTCTTGATATCAATGGCGCTTTCCAAGAGCTTTTCCAGAACCGCAGCAAAGACGGCGATCACAACAGGAGCAAATGTCAGGACTAGCCCTATCACCAGGATGCCTGGGGCGTCGTCCCTATCCGCCATCAGATACCAGAGTGGCATGCTCGCCGCATACAGACCACTGATCGTGATCGCACAGCGCTTGATGTTCCTTAACGCTGTCACAGACAGCTCCGAGAAGGCGGTGTTCTGATCGATATAGCCTAAGAGCTTCAAGGCCTGATACAGAGCAAAGAAAAACGGTATCGCCGCCGCATACATGCCGATGAGGACGGGATAGAGCAGATAAGCTGGAAAATGATCGGCCAGGTCATTGGCTAGCCAAGGCAACCCAAATAGACACATAGCAAGAATCGGAGCTCCCGCTAGAATGACAACTGCTTTCAGGAAGAGAGTTTCACGTTTCACACAAGCACCTCGCTTATCTGTAAGGGCTAACCTCGCCCCCGACTCTGAGCCACTGGTGGGCCTGGTAGGCTCTGGATACCACGATAATAGCAGACCATTTATCGTTTGTCAATAAATTTACCTCGTAAAACAACAACTCTTTAGAAGATCATCACGGCTGACCAGACGGCAGCCTGTGTGGACCGCCATGGATGTCGCAGTCATAAGATCGACCCTGCGGCATATGAACTAGGCAGGGTCGATTGCTTGGCACCTCTTCACGAAATTACCGTAAAAAGAAGGTTTTGCCCTCCGTTCTGTGGTAACTCCAATTAGGAACAGACTGTATCTCTCGTCCGACCGCAATAATCAGGGAGGGATTATTCGTGCTGAAGACCGATATCTTTACTCCTTCACGCTTCACAGGCGAAGGAAGCATCACCTTGCGCGGCCTGAAAGTACCGTATCATACCGTAAGTGAGGACAACGTCTTCTATGATGATGACGGAAAACCCATCGCTTCGATCTTCTCATACTCGTACTTCCGTTCTGATGTGGAAGACCTGAAATCCCGTCCGGTCTTGTTCGGCTTTAACGGTGGCCCCGGCACCTCTTCGATGATGGTCCATGCCGGCTTTTTGGGTACAAAGCGGGTCAAGTACGGTGAAGCTGATGACGAAGGTCTGCCGCTCCCTCCTTATGACTCTTGCGATAACGACCAATGTCTTCTGGATATCGCCGATCTGGTCTTGATCGACCCCGTCGGCACCGGCTTCGGACGCCTGCTGGACGAAGCCAAGAAGGATATGTTCTACGGGATCGAACCGGATGCTGAAGCGATCCTCACCTTCATCCAAGCATGGTTGGCTCGCTATAACCGTTGGCAAAGCCCCAAATACCTGATGGGTGAGAGCTACGGTTGCACCCGCGCCAGCACGGTGGCTGGGATGGGTACTCTCTCCGGTTCTGACCGCGCTTACAGCGTCACCTTTGATGGCCTGATCATGATCGGCAATACCGTCACCGTGGGTAAACACTTCGGCGACAAAGCCCCGGTCTATCCAGCGGTTTTGGCCTTCCCGACGTTGGCTGCATGCCATTGGTATCACAATCATCCTTCTGAGCAGAGCGTGGAAGAGTTTGTGGCCGAGGCGAAACGCTTTGCCGATACCGAGTACCTGCTGGCTTTGTATCAGGGGTCATCCCTGAAAGGGGAAGCCCGGGAGCATATCATCGAACGGGTCCTCTACTATACCGGGGTTTCCCGCGAGTACTTGGAAAGACGGGCCTTGGTCGTCGATGACGTCGAGTATCGCAGTGAGGTCGCTCGCAACAAGGGCCGTGCGGTGGCCCGTTTGGACGGGCGTATCACCCGTCCGCTCTACTCTCCTGGGCTGGATGAGCAGCAGTTGGGCGTCCGCGATGACGCAGCGCAAGGAAAATACGACGCCTTCTTCCAATCGGTGCTCTGTGGCGAGCTCTTCCCTCTCTTGGGCATCCAGTGGAACCGTAACTTCGTCAACTCCCACTCGCTGTGGTCGAGCTGGAACAATGAGATCAAAGGCCGGAACACCTCGCAGAGCCTCGCTACAGCCATGCGCCGGACACCCACCATGCGCACCTTCTTCATCAATGGCTGGTATGATATCTGCACTCAGATCGGTATCTTGTATTACACGTTGGACCATACCGATCTGCCCATGGACCGGGTCTTCGTCAAGGGGTACAAGGCAGGTCATATGGCCTACTTGGGCGAGGAGAACATCCAAGAGGTCACCGACGATATGTATACCTTTATCCAAGGCGGCGATCCCACCAAATAGCAGAGTCACAGGAGAACGCGGTCAGCACTGTCGTGCCGACCGCGTTTTCTTATTGACTGCCCAGAACTTGGGGGAAGTCCGGATGGGAGACTGCGATCATCTCGCGGGTGCAGAAACACTCGCCACCAAGGACTATTATCAGCCAGCACCTCTCCAGCGACCAGGGAGTTATACGGTATCTGTGTATCCACCGGCCCGAACTGACCGTGGCGTTGCGCATCGCCTCTACGGGGGTAAGACTTCGCATGATCGGTGATCACATCGGGCACGCTGCGACTTGAAGCAGTGACGCCCAGATGGTCGTTGGAGAACTCGAACACAAGATGTCATGGAGATGCCCATCCCAGAGAACATCCTGCTTGCTCAATCACGAGCGATGCGCTCATTCGGATCAGGCCGTCCACTTCTGACTCGTTGGTCAGGCGGAATGGTGTCGATAAGCGTCATCCATGTACATTCATGCTCATCACACCAGTCCTCAGCACCATACCCCGCAAGTGTGGTTGATACATGAATGGCGATTTGAGATTTTTCATTATCACGTTGGCAGTAAGGCCTCTGGCCTTGGCGCGATAGCGCTCTGTAGCGCCTTCTAGACCGTCTGAGAGTGCTTCTGCCAGAGCTCTCGCACTCCGGAAGGCATAGCTAAAGCCCTCTGCAGAGCTCGGACTTATCCAGCCCGCTGCCTCTCCCAGCAAGGCAACATTCCTCGTGCCGTGTGAGATCTGCGTTCCAGACCTGGGGCGTAGAATTGAGCACCCTTCGCGCTTAACCTTCTGGCTGAGATCAAACCCCTTTGTGGCCAGCTTTTGCTTGAGAACCTCGAACCTTGCTAGAGGGTCATTTCTCTCAGGCAGCGCTGCGCCGAGCAGCAGGTAGTTTTCTTTGGGAATAGTCCAGGCATAGAAGTCCGTAACGTGCGGGTCGAAGATGGCAGTAAAGTAAGGTAACGCTTCCTCGACTTTGAACCAGTCCTGAACTGCAATATAGCGCTGCACCCTATGCGCTGGGAGTACGGCCTTACGTACTAGGGAGTTGGCCCCGTCTGCACCTACCAGCATCCGGGCTTGCGCCCTGTACTCATGCCCTTGGTGTGCTAGGGTGAGTTCAAACCCGGTATCCACGGGCTTGACTCCCTTTAGTACGACGTCGGTTCGCGTGTCTACCGATGATGGCACCAATGATACCAGCCAACGATCAAAGGCCTCACGGTTCATATTCAGGTAGAATCGCTGATAGTAACGCTCAAGATCTGCTGCCAAGTCAAAGGTACGAACAACGAATATCTGCGGGCTGACAAGGACGGATTGGGGCAACGCCAAACCCATTTCACCCAAGACCTGCTGTGCGTCTGGCGCAAGCAATCCACCACAGCATTTGCCTGTGTGAGTGATGTCTACCTTCTTGTGCAGGGGCCGCTTGTCTATAAGTAACACTCTGTACTGTGTGCCCACGAGTCTGGCTAGTGTAGCTCCGGCTGGCCCAGCCCCAACTATGGCTATATCGTACACATGTACCTCCCGACTAACCTCACCTTATATGCCACTTGGGTCGGTTGCGCTGATCCGCTCGACTCACCACCTCTGACGGATACTGTAAGCCGCGAACACCAACATAATACCACGATGTTATATTGTTTATCAATAAATATGTGTTGATAAACATTGGGTCACCACAAGACTCACTCCCATGTAGATGGCTGCCAGGACAAGGCTGGCTGTGAAGTTATAGGCCGCATGTGCGGCTATCCCCGGCACGATGCTACCGTCACACTCCTTCTCCATGACATGACCGAAAGCGTAGCCCCAGGCAAACGCGCAAAGGACCCGAACAACTCGGTCGGCAACTGAGCCAGGCCCACTCATGCTTACATGAATTGATGCAAACACAAGGGCTTGAGCAGGATTGCCCCAACGAAAGCCAAGCCATCCGATGAGTCTTTTCGCAATGAAGCCTCTAAAGAGGATCTCCTCACCAATCCCTGACCGAAGTGCGAAGATCACGAGGAGCAGGAATGTGATCGGTGTCAATCCGCCTTCAATCTCCCCGCTTCGGCCGCTGTAGCCGGACAGAACCACCGCAACGGTCACGGAGAGTGCGGAGAGGAAGACGGCTGCCAGGATTAGGGATGCCCGACGAACACCTCTGTGGGGCAGGAAGATCCCCATCCATGGCCCAAAACCCTTGATACCGAACTCGCCGTGCTGGATCCAGTACCATAGCACGGGAACGATCGTGATGGATCCGATATTGATGACCGCCGCAAACAGGTACCTGACTACATGGGTCATTGACACTTCTGTCGCTCCCTTCCCACCGCATGCCACAGGGTCTGAGGGCATTCCCCATCACATCATCCTCATGGTGGCGTCTCTTCCGATAGGCGACTAATATAGACAGTAGTTCCACTAACATCCAGTTGATTCCTCCTGAAGCACGCCGAACGCCCCCCTTAGTTGCCCAGCGCTACGGCTTCGGATCACCCATTGACCGACCGCTAACGGAGAGCCTACGACATTCTCCGGAAATAACCGTCTATCACGCCGATTTCCTCAAGCACTTGCCCCTCTAGCAGCCACACGACCACAGATGGACACCTATCAAACTGCCTTATATCCTTCGCTCATCCGTCCATGCACACTCCTCTCATCCTTCTCGGCTCAAAGGATGTTTCAGCCAATATGGCGAACCCTCGATCTACCAACAGAAAGGGAGTTGATATGCAGTGCCGCTGATCCTCTCTGTCTCTGGCAGCACCATTCTTTCCGCAAGTAACCGCCTTGACGAACTCTTCACTTGGGGAACCTCTGCCATCGAGGCTGGCGGATTTGATACCATGGACGATCTCCGATACGTTGTGCAGCAGTGCCGTGATCGTGGCATCCGGTTTGGCCTCCATACTCCAAGCCTACGCCACCGCAACCGCCATGGGCTACTGTATGGCGAGGAAGACGCCTGGTCAGAACTCGAAGAGGACCTGGAACTGGCATGGAGAGAAGGTCTCTCCTACGTCCTCATCCACTTCCCTTTCTTCCGCGAGCCGATTCCATATCACGATGCGTTGAAACGGATCCGCCACGCCATTGGAAGGATGCACGAGATCAACCGCCATCATGTGAAGATTGTGGCTGAGCCCAAACTCGGTCCCAAGCGTGACCCGTTTGGGATCTCTGTGCTGCTCAATACCGCCAACGACGAGATCTCTGGCTGGAATATTGATTGGTGCATCGATGTCGGCGACCTCTACTTGGCCTGCGGGGCCCTGGGCTGGCAGTACGAAGAACATGCGAAGCATCTGGCTCAGCTCTCCAAGGTTACCCACCTGCATCATGTCGAGAAGGATGATGACCATTACTACTGGACGCCAGTGACTTCCGACGGACCTGTCCCCATTGCCCATACGCTGGAGATGCTTGCGCAGAACCCATGGGACACCTACGTAGTCCTAGAACATACACCGCACAGGGTTAGGGATCGGGAGCAGGTTCTCGACGGGATAGAGTGGCTAATTCGCACGGGACGGCATTGGCGATCTACGGTACGGGGATCGGAAGGAGGGCGTACATGACCATACGGTACTGCCAAGTATGTGGCCACGAATTGGTCACCCGGGAGATAGGAGACGAGGGGGCGGTGCCCTATTGCCAGACCTGCAAGAAGGCTTATCTCAACCACCCTCCCACCAGCGTACTGGTGGCGGTGACTAATGATGGGGGGCAAGTGGTCCTGCTCAGGCAGAACTACGTCTCCAAGATCAATTGGGTATTGATAGCTGGCTATGTTAAGGTCGGAGAGACCCTGGAGCAGACAGTGGAGAGAGAGGTCCGCGAAGAAACGGGACTGGAGATATCGGAGTGTAAGTATGTGGGCAGCTACTTCCATGATGGCAGAGGGATACTCATGTTGGGGTTCGTTGCCTTTGCTATAGGCCACAACCTTAAGCGGGAATCCAGGGAGGTCGATGATCTGAAGTGGGAGGATATCGATACAGCGGTATCGCTGCTTCGAGAGGGTAGTATTGGGCAGAAACATCTCATTAAGGTTATTGGTCATTTGGGCAGCGAGGCAGCAGCCCAGTAGCCAGCTCTACAGAGATGACATGCTACAGGGCCTACAGCGCGATGTTCGCGCGGTCAAGTGGTCGAGCAGATTGACAGGATCCCACAAGAATAGAGGCCAACCCCATGGTAAGGGGTTGGCCTCTATTCTGTTGGTGGCGTTGTCACGCTAACCTGGTCATTACCTGAGGCGCCTGCAACCGTGAGGCTTGACGTTTCCGGCGAGATAACGAACGGCAAGCGCCTATCCCAAAAGCCGTCGTATCACCGGGTCCAACTCATCTTCTAGGTCATCATCTAGTTCCCAGAACTCTTGATCCAACTGCTCAAGCAGGTCGCTCGAGCAAAACCCTATCTCGGCGAGGAGACAGGCATCATAGTCGAAACTCTGTCTTTAGCACCTCAACTAACTCGGCTGCAAACTCCCGGTCGAACTGGATCTTCTGGCTCGGCTGGCCTTGCACCTTTCTCTGGTCTGTGCCATAGGTATCAATCTGGAAGTATTTGGTTCCAGCATCAACGAATACGCTATATGTACACCTAGCCTGGGTGTGTACTGTGTTTCGGGTCTTTTCGTGTTTCACCATCGCGCTTATTCGTGCCATACATTCCTAACCTCCATGATAGGTCTGGTTACGATCAAGACCTGGAAATATGTTAACGCGTGATACGGCATCCGACTTCTTCGGCATACTACTGAAGTCCGGTACGCGTTGATCGCAGGTGGATAACTCGCTAGACTTCGGAAGTGCACTACATGTTCGACGCAGGTAACAGAATGACCATATCGTAAGTATACATTATTTTCCACAGACAAGCAGCCCAGCGTGGCAAAATAACTGGAAGAGGCCGGCTTCTGCCTCTGCTATGCTAACGCAGGATGCTACCGAAAATGTCCCATCAGTAGCCACCTTCCCACAGACTTAGCGATCTCCGTCTCCCGCTAGTTCAAAGGTCCTCTCTCCTGAGCCATTCCACCCCATGATTGGCTCATCGGATCAAGTCTTTCGCCCTCAGCGTAATCGTCAGGCAGACATGGCACATGATTGGTCTCGACTGACATAGCGGCGAGGCACTCATCCGCACATTTAGTGGAACGCCTGCCTGTGAAGCCCCGACCAACTGCTGTCAGGCACCGGACATGTGCGATGTCCTTCGTACCTCGCACGTTCAAAGGGTTTCGCATAAGACCGCCCCCCAATTCACCGACACGGCTACCGACCTATCGGGGTGCATGACACACTTATCCTCGCTGGGGTCACGCTATCAATCGAACGCTTATTGGTTCTACCGGGGTAAGCGAAAGACCCTCTATCTCTTGCGGGTCGACTTTGCTTGATCTCGATCACCGGCCAGATTACCTCGCGCTACTCACTTGGCAGGTCTGATCAGCGGCGACCTGATCACAA
>CAYOCI010000005.1:1093-86352 GCA_964402415.1 uncultured Clostridia bacterium | reverse complement strand
GTGGGGGGTATCCTCGTGCTCCGTGTCCTTTTTACCGGCAAGGCGCTGATCAGTGTCAATTGGCGTGAGAAGATCCGCTTCGATTGGGCGATTATCACTCGCATGATGAACGTCGGTATACCTGCGGCCGTCGAGCAGTTGATTATGCGTGGTGGGCAGCTAGCCTTTACACGAGTGGTCTCCTCGCTAGGTACCATCTCCTACGCCGCGCACTCCGTCGCCATGAATGCCGAGTCGCTCTCGTTCATGCCTGGGTTTGGCTTCGCCATGGCTGCGACAACACTCATCGGTCAGAACTTGGGCGCCAAGAAACCGGACTGGGCGGAAGAGAGCGGGTATGAGTCTGTTCGTATCGCTGCATCGGTTATGGGCTTCCTCGGCCTCATCTTTCTTATCTGGCCCTATCCCTTTACTCGTCTCTATACGTCTGACCTCAATGTTATCCACCAAGCCAGCGCCGCTCTGCGGATCGTGGCCATTGCGCAACCGGCCATGGCCGTATCCATGGTTCTTTCGGGAGGTCTGCGAGGTGCAGGCGACACCAAGTGGGTTCTTTACATCACCATCGCCGGGGTTTGGGGGGTACGCCTCACCATCGGCTATCTCTTCGCTATCGTGCTCCGTATGGGGCTGATCGGTGCCTGGATTGGCATGACCGCCGATATCTTCGTACGCGCTATTCTGATCTTCTTGCGCTATAGGCATGGACATTGGAAGACCTTGAAGGTGTAACTGACGAGTCCCTAGTCCTGAGTCCCTAGTCCATAGCGAGACTGTTGAAGACCTCGGGAGCAGCCATGCTGCGCCTACCGTATACGGGGTACGATTCCTTGGCATACGAGGGAAAGTGGCCGTTTTCGACAGTCTCCCGAGTGAGACTGTCGAAGACCGCTGACGCAGCACTGTGCACGAAAGACTTACCAGGGGGGAGACACCATGGCGGAGAATCAATGCGCCAGCCGCATATTGCAGACCGGTGATACCGGGCCCTGCGTCCGCTACCTACAGGAGCTGCTGCGCGAACGCAGTAGCTACAGCGGGGCGGTGGATGGTGTCATGGGCGAAGGGACCAGACGAGCGCTGATGCTCTTCCAACAGCAGAGTGGTTTGGAGCCGACAGGAAAGACTGAACCGGTCACCTGGGAGGTTCTGCTCTTAAGCGGCGTGCCTGCGACCCCACCACCCCGCCAGCGCTGTCGGATGCTGAGCTTGGGCGCAGAGGGACCCGATGTGGCCGTGCTGCAGGAACAGCTTGAGCGGCTAGGGTTCGCTCCCGGGCCCGCGGACGGCGTCTTTGGGACCGATACAGAGCGGGCGGTGCTGGGGTGGCAGCAAGCGAGCGGGCTTCCTGCCAACGGCATCGTTGGGCGGCGCGCCTGGGCGAAGCTTGGGGTCGCCTGCCAAGAGCTTGACCAACCTGGGCCGCAGCAGCTAACCCCGGTACTCAAACCTGGCGACCAAGGACGAGCGGTCGTTTTGCTGCAGGCTCTCCTACTGGCCGCGGGCTTTGATCCGGGCGCCACCGATGGTGTCTATGGCAACCTGACCACCGCAGCCGTCGGGGCGATGCAGAGGGCGACCGGCCTGTCTGTGACCCAGCATGTCGGTCCTGGAGTATGGGCTGCATTGGGACTGCCGATGGACAGCCAACAGGGCGAAACGAGCCCGACCCCACGCCTGCGTTATGGCAGCCGTGGCCGCCGAGTGCAGGAACTGCAGGTTCTTCTCCTGGAGATGGGATTTGATCCGGGCGGAGTGGACGCGATCTATGGACAGCAGCTGCAGTCAGCGGTCCTGCGGCTGCAGACAGCCGTCAATGTCCCGCTTACCGGCAAAATGGGGCCGGAAGAGTGGCAGGCACTGGGCGTTGCCGGCACTGATCGAGAAGGAGCCAGAGTCCCGTTGGACCGTCCCCTTTCTCCCAACGATCGCGGCCCCCAAGTCGAGATGCTGCAATGCTGGCTGCGCGGGATTGGCTATGATCCTGGCCCGGTGGATGGTCTCTATGGCCCCTTAACCGAAGCAGCCGTGATGCTGCTGCAGCGCAGCGAAGGCCTGCCAGTCACCGGTATCGTCGATGAGACGACCTGGAACACGCTCTAGCGAAGCAGTCCCCGCCAGGGGGCTGCTTCTTCTGACCAGTATTCAATGACTCTCGTCTTGGAGGAAAGCATGAAAGTCATCATAGCGCCGGATTCGTTTAAGGGATCGATCTCTGCAGAGGCGGCCTGTGCGGCCATTGCGGATGGATTGCGTATGGTGTGGCCGGGTGCTGAGTTGGTCAGCCTGCCGCTGGCGGATGGGGGAGAGGGGACGGCGGCGACTCTAGCGGCAGCCACGGGCGGAACCATAAAGAACCTGCTCGTTCAAGATCCGCTCGGTCGACCTGTACAGGCGGAGTATGCTATCTTGGGCGATGGTAGGACCGCGGTGGTGGAGATGGCGGCAGCGTCGGGGCTGACGCTGCTCCGCCGCGCGGAACGCAACCCGCTGGTGACCAGCACGTTCGGAACGGGACAGCTGATCAAGGCTGCTCTCGATCAGGGCGTGGATCAGCTGATCGTGGCGATCGGCGGCAGCGCCACCAATGATGGCGGCAGTGGTGCGTTGCAGGCTCTGGGGGCGCGACTTCTTGATCGTCAAGGACGAGAACTGGCACCCGGTGGCGCTGCACTCCAGTCACTGCAGCACCTTGACCTAGCAGGAATCGATCAACGCTTGAGCCAAGTGCGATTGCGCGTAGCTTGCGACGTGGACAACCCTTTGACGGGCCCCCAAGGCGCGTCCCATGTCTTCGGCCCGCAGAAGGGTGCTACCGCCAGCGATATCCAACTGCTGGACCGCTGTCTCACACACTGGAAGACCCTCATTTCGGAGGCCGTGGGCAAAGACTTGGGCGACCTCGCCGGGGCGGGCGCAGCAGGCGGTTTAGGCTTCGGTCTGCTTCTCCTTGGCGGCGAGCTGGAGCGGGGGATTGAGATCGTACTCGATACCTTGACGATGGATGAACACCTGGCAGGGACGGATCTCGTCATCACAGGTGAAGGGAAGATCGACGGTCAGACCGCCAGAGGCAAGACGATCTGGGGGATCGCTCAGCATGCTCGGCGTCTGGGAGTTCCTGTGGTGGCACTGGTGGGCAGCGAAGGCGATGGGATCGAAGAGCTTTATCACGAGGGCGTTAGCGCCATCCTACCGATCGTGAGCGGCCCGCTTTCTCTGGAGGAAAGCATGGCCAGTGCTGCTCAACTTCTCACCTCTGCCGCATCGCGCATGGTGAGGATGATCGAGGTCGGGATGCATATGAAGGTAAAGGCGTGAGTGCGTAGAGGAATCCCGCGTTACACGGCGAAATGAACGGCAAACTACTCTAGGAGGTGTGCTCATGAAGGTCTACATCTCGGTCGATATGGAGGGGGCAACTGGTGTTGCCGCAGGTCGTCAACTGCAAGACAGCGAGTACAACCGCTTCCGCAAGCTGCTCACCCAGGATGTCAATGCCGCCATCGCCGGAGCCTGTGAAGCCGGCGCGACGGATATCCTTGTTAACGATGCCCACGGTCATATGACTAATATCCTGATTGAGGATATCGATCCGCGCGCTCGGTTGATCAGCGGCAACAACAAGCAGCTCTGCCAGATGGAAGGGATCAACGATAGCTTCGATGCCGCCATGTTTGTGGCCTACCACGCACGCGAGGGGACTGACGCTGCCACCATCAACCACACCATCATGGGTGTGGCTGTCACCGAGATCCGCCTCAACGGTCGTCCGATCGGTGAGACCGGCATCAACGCAGCCGTGGCTGGAGCTTTTGGCGTTCCTGTGGTTCTGGTCACCGGTGACGACAAGGTCTGTGCCGAGGCTCAGGAGTTCCTCAGGGCTGTGGAGACTGTCGAAGTGAAGAAGGCTATCGATCGCTTCGTCGCCAACTGCCTGCCCCCTGCCAGAGCCCATGAGCTGATCCGCCAAGGGGCCAGGCAGGCGCTGGAACGTAAGGGCGAGGTCAAACCTTTTAACGTCGGTCCGGTCGAGTTTGAGATCGACTTTAAGCTGACCAACCAGGCTGCCATGGCATCCATCTTCCCGTCTGTGCGCAAGGTTGGGCCCAAGACCGTGGCTGTCAAGGCTGACAACGCCGTTGATGCCTATAAGCAGCTCTGGGGTTGCCTGATTCTAGGCTACGCAGCCACCCGCGGCGTGTTGGGATAGAGTAGGCACTAGCCACTGTGAGGGACACGAGGGAACGATCGCCAACAGGCGCATATATGTACTTCAGACTGAGGAGGACACCATGCTAGCAAAAAGTCGCGATTACTTAGTCGTATTGAACAAAGACGAGAACACCGTCATGTACGTGGACCTGGCCGAGCGGCAGGTGGTCAAGACTACTCCTGTGGATACCAACCCCCACGAGATCGCCATCACCCTTGACGGCTCGCGCTCGTATGTGACCAACTCTGGCGGCAATACCATCTCGGTTCTGGACAATGAGACCGGTGACGAGATCACGCGCATCAAGTCACAGGAGTTTAAGTTCCCCCACGGGGTCGAGATCACCAAAGACGGCAAGAAACTGTGGATGGCTTCGACGTACGCCAACAAACTCTTTATCATTGATATCGCCAGCAACCAGATCGAGAAGATCATTCCCACTCACCAAGAGAAGACCCATATGGTGACCTTTAGCCCTGATGGTCGTCGCGCCTACATTCCCAATATCGGCTCCAATAATATCACCGTCTTTGATGTCGCAAGCGAGAGCGTGATCACGCACTTGCCGGTCGGACGCGGCCCTGAGGGAGTCGCCGTGCACCCCAACGGGCGTGAACTCTACGTCGCCAACCAGCATGACAACGACCTGTGGGTGATCGATACCGAGAGCTTTGAGGTGCTTACCAAGCGTCGGATTGGCACGTTGCCCATTCGCATGACCTTCACTCCGGATGGACGTTACGCTCTTTCACCCAACCGTGAGTCTGGCGACCTCTCCCTCATTGATTGCCAGCGGCGCTGGGAGATCAAGCGCATTCGCGTTGGTGTCTGGCCCGGTGGAACGGTAGTCGATCGCCTGGGCCACTACGCCTACGTTGCCAACAACAAGACCAATGACATATCCGTGATCGCGATGGATACAATGAAGGAGATCGGTCGTATTGACGCGGGTATCCATCCCGATGGCATGGCCTACTTGGCTGCCAGAGATAAATGATCGTGGAGGTGTGGTCATGATCAAGCTGTATCAACTGGAGCACTGCCCTTACTGCAAGATCGTCCGTGAGAAACTGGAAGAACTCCAGGTCAGCTATATCACCATTCCGGTGCCGAAAGCCAAAGAGGAACGTAAGGAGCTGATCGAGGTCTCAGGCCAGCACTTCGTCCCTACCCTGATCGACGGTGACGTGATCATTGCTGACGATGAACAGGCAATCGTCGCCCACCTCGAGAAGAACTATCGGAAATAGTGAGAGCAGTAGTCGCGAGGAGATCCGTACGGATCTCCTCGTTTTTTCATCTGTTCTGACAAAAGGATTGAGCAGTAGCGGAGAGAAATCTACCAGATGACTACCCAGTCATGGAAGGGAGTTTGCCATGGACACCCGCTCGCTCTTCGCCTTTTCGTCGGTAGCTGCCATCTGGGGATCGACGTACCTGGCGATCAAGATTGGGCTCGCCGATCTGCCCCCCCTAACCTTCGCCACCCTGCGCTTTGCTGTGGCGTCGCTGATCATGTTCGCCTATCTCGCCATTAAGCGGGAACGGATCTTGCCTTACCGCGATGAGTGGCTCCCGCTACTCGGGATGAGCCTGTGTATGACCAGCATCCCCTATGGCCTGGTCTTCTGGGGACAGCAGTATGTCTCCAGTGGCATGGCTTCCATCCTCACAGCCAGCATGCCGCTCTTTGTCGTCTTCATCGCCTGGGGCTGGATCCGCGAGCCGCTGACGCTGGACAAGATCGGTGGGGTAGCCTTGGGGCTGGTCGGCCTGGCGCTGCTCTATTGGGACCAGCTGGGCAGTGCGTCCACCGCTCTCGGCGGGGCGGCGGTCACCGCCAGCGCTCTGGCCTATGGACTCGGGACTGTCTATGGCAAAGTCCTAGGCAATCGCCTGACCCCCCTGCTGCTCAATACCTGGCAGATGGCGCTGGGCACTCTCGCCCTAGCAGGGGCAGCTTGGGTCCAAGAAGGTCTCGCCATTCCGAAGCTCTCGCTCCTCAGCCTGAGTGCCATCATCTACCTCGCTGTCTTCGGCTCGGTCATAGCCTGGCTGCTCTACTTTTGGTTGATGGGCCGGATCCCCGCTTCGACGCTGTCGCTGGTCTCATTTGTTTCCCCGATCGTCTCTGTCATCCTGGGGGCTTTCGCCGATGAAGCGATCACCCCAATGATCCTGGTGGGGATGGTACTTGTCTTTGGGGGTGTGATACTGGTCAGCAGACAGCGTCCGACCCTATCCGCACGCGAACAGGTCGAGAGAGCTTAGCCCACCGGGCTAAGCTCTCTCGTTCCATAGCCTCATACCGACTCAGCTGCTCGATCCCGTTCGCACCTGGGACCTGGTTCGCATAGGATATTCCATACCCAAAAACGAGGTGATCGGGATGGAGAAGGGAACCAGGTTAGCCCTCGTTCTACCCGGCGCGGTATCGCTGGGGGCTTACGAGGCCGGTGCCGTCTATGAGCTTCTAGCTGTTCTGGGTCTTCTCGGAGATAAGTGCCCTTATCATATCGACCTGATCATTGGGACGTCTGCTGGCGCGCTGACGGGGGCCCTCGCTGCCTACAGCCTGGCCAGACACGAGAACCCCATCCGCCTGCAAGAAGCGTGGGTCCACGGCCTGGGGCTGAGCAGCCTCCTGCAGCGTGGTCCTGACGAGCGGGGTGCTCTGTCGGTAGCGTCGGTGCGGAAGACGGCTGAGCGATTCCTCGATGCTACCAGCGTGGCACGAGGGGGACAGGCGCTCCGGCTAGTGGTTACGCTCACCGATCTCAATGGCGAGTGGTATCAGATCCACCCCAGCCCCAATGCTGCGCCCATCGATGCCCTCAACTTCGCGGAGCAGAGGTCATTTGACCTCTCGCCCGCCACGTCGCGCAAGGGCTGGCAGATGGTAGGCTATGCTGCCTGCGCCTCAGCGGCCTTCCCCGGAGCTTTTCCCGCGGTGCCGCTGACCGATGATCAGGGGCGGAGGCACTGGTACACCGACGGAGGCGTGGCCAACCGGCGTTTGCTGGAAGTCACCATCGATGCCGCCCGGGAACTCGACCAAGGCGTGTCGAGCCAACGTCTACTGCTCTTGGTCGAACCTAACCCCCTCCACCGGCCCGCTGAAGAGAGCGATCCAGCGGAACCGACCTGGCTGGACGCCATCATGCGTTCCGCCTTGACCATTCCGTTTCACAACCAGATCTATGAAGATCTGAGGCGAGTGGTCCGCATCAATAAGCGTGTTCAACTGGCTGCCGCTCTAGATCGCCTGCTCTTCAGATGGGTGGAGACCATCGATCACGCCACCCTGGTCCGGATGATCGAGGAGACGAACCCCCTCTACCGTCAGGCCATGCGCTACCATGAGACCACTACCATCGCCGTCTGGGCTGGGCAGCCACAGACGAGGGTAGCAGACGCTGGTCCGCAGTCCAGGCCTGGGGTCTTGCCCCAAAGGCAGCGCGAGCTCTACGAGCGCTGGCGCTTTCTCATCTATACTGCGGCCGGCCTCCTAGACAAAACGGAGATCGCCATCGACCGTATCGCCCCCGCTAACGGCCCGACCGAACTGGCCGGGGACTTCTGGGGCCACTTCGGCGGCCTCTTGCGTCCCGCCTTTCGCGAGCACGACTTTCGTATGGGACGGCAGGGCGCCCGAGCATGGCTACAGCAGCAGGGGATCGACTATCAGCTCGGCGAACAGGAATACGTGACCGACCCCGCGCTCGGCCAGATGGCCCAACAAGAGGTCTCCATATGGGAGAGACTGCAGATCGGTACGCGGCTGATGATCAACGGTTACCGGGCGGCGAGAGCCCCGCATCAGACGGTGAGATCTCACTAGGGACCAGGGATTAGGGACTGGAGCATCTTGGATGGTGCACCCAAGATGCTCCCTGTATTCTTCCGATCTTTCGTGACACGAGCTGTTCGCCGCTCGGCACATATGTTAGAATAGGAAAGGCAAAGAGACATAAATTATGTAAACCAGAGAGGAAGATCATGGCACAATTACTGGCATCATATCGCGACGGTATGCGCTCGCTCTCCAAAAATGTACGTCTGTACCTACTCGCCATCACTCTGAGTTCGATCTCCATGGGGATGTTTAGCACACTCTTCAATCTCTATCTGCAGGGGCTCGGCTACCCAAAAGCCTTCATGGGCGAGTTAGTTTCCACCAGCTCGCTGGCCGCTGCGATCATCCTTATCCCAGCGGGGATCTTCAGCGACCGCATCGGTCGCAAATGGTCGATGGTGATCGGCCTTGGTATCGCGGGGATCGGGCAGGTGGGTCGGGCTCTGGCGGAGGGGCAGCAGACTCTGATCGGGTTGACCTTTATCGTCGGACTGTTCAACGCCCTGAGCATGGTCGCCAACGCACCCTTCTTGGCAGAGAACACAACCAAAGAAGAGCGGATGCAGTTATTCTCCATCAACTTTGCTCTGATGACCTTTTCATCGATGCTGGGCAATATTATCGGTGGTGCTCTACCGAGCTTGCTGAGCACCGCAGGGGTGGCTGTGATCTGGGCACAGAAGATCACGCTGCTCGTGGCCGCTGCCGCCACCTTTGGAGCGGCCCTGCCTATTCTCTCTATTCATGAGCACCGACCGGCGGCGCCCAGTCAGGCGCGGAAGAGTGAAAAGGTACAGTGGGGAGATTACCTCTTGATCGGCAAGTTCATCTTCGCCCAGGGCCTGGTCGGCTTTGGCGCTGGACTCTTTGTGCCGTTCTCCAACGTCTATTTCGAGAACCGCTTTCATCTCAATACCTCAGTGGTCGGGCTGATTATGTCAGCCGGTCAACTAACGACCGTGATCGCAACGCTCTTGGGGCCGTTCTTGGTTCAACGAATCGGGCGTATCGGCACTGTCTTCACCCTCCAGATCCTCTCCATCCCCTTCATGATCACTCTCGGTGACACCCCGTGGCTGTGGGTTGCGGTCGGCGCCTATCTAATGCGCGGCGCGATCATGAACGCAGCGAACCCGATCACCTCGTCCTTCATGATGGAAGCCGTCTCCGATAAGGTGAAAGGTCTGGCCAATAGCGCCAGCCAGATGGTCTTTCAGTTGGGCTGGGCGGTCTGTGGCCGCTTGAGCGGTCAAATCATCGATCGCTATGGCTATGGTCGGATCTTCTATCTCGCCGGCTTGCTCTACGCGACCTCGGCTATCTACTACTTCGTCATGTTCAGAGGCTTGGATCGCCGTCTGGTCCAGACCGCCAAACAGGAACTCTCCGCTTAGTCATCCTAGCTTGTGGGGAGACTAGAGGCGAGAATTCTGGAAGGGGGCGAATCGATGGAGACCACCATTGACCTGGGTCGCGAACTGGGTATCGCCGCACTATCGCACGTGCGTGACCGAGTGCGAGAACTGAACGACGGAGATCTTCTGACCATCATCATGGAGAGCGCCGACGCGCACCAAGCGGACGGCATCTTTGGGTTGCTTGATGAATACAAGCCGCAAATGGACTACTCGATGAAGACGGACGATGCCGGTCACTATTACATCTACGCACGCTATGGAGGCAAGGACAAGAAACACGAGCACTTCCAGGATACCTTCGCTCAGAATAGGATCAAATAGACCATGAAACCGCTGGCTACGGCTGGCGGTTTTCGTGTTTGTCATTGGTCGGGTCCGATCCAACGGCGCTGCAAGCACCGACGAGCCACCTGCCGCATATATTCTGGTGGACAGATGACTCATCTTTTCTTGGACTGGCTCATAGCTATAAGATGAGACAAACGTTGGAGGGACTCACCATGCGCTTGATGAGATTCCTACTGGCGGTAGCGCTGTTAGCCATCGGGCTGTTTGGCGCACCGTGGTGGGCGGATCTGGCAGCCGAGCCTGCATCATTGTCTGGCTCAGGGGCGGTGGTCGCGACGACGGCTCCGCCTGCCGCGCCGACCGCTAGTCCCGCCGCGCCGATAACAGCCACGATCTCGGCACAGGAGAGCGGGAGCAATGAAGTATGGGTCGATGTTGATCAGAGTGAGCAGGTGGTCAGTATCTACGAGGGCCGGCGGGCGATCAAGATCATGGTTGCCTCCACTGGGATCGCTTCCTCACCGACCCCGAACGGTGAGTTTCGTGTTCATCACCGGGGCGACTGGTTCTACAGCAACGAGTTTCAGCAGGGCGCCTACTATTGGGTGGGTTTGGACGAATGGGGTGAGTATCTCTTCCACAGCGTTCCGTTCACCGAGGAACGTGTGCTAATCGAGGATGAGGCGGCACTCCTCGGCGAACCCGCTTCCCATGGCTGCATTCGGCTCTCGCTGGACGATGCCAAGTGGATCTACGACTACATACCTGCTGGAGCGAAGGTGGTCATTCATGATTAGGAGCACAACCTCTGTTGACGGTAGTTGCCAGTGGGTCATTGCAGGATTTGCATGTCGTAGCAGCGAAACTGGTAGTCGTTTCGAGTAGAATCTGATACCATGCGCTAGTCATGCCAAGATTCCGAGTGATTTGCTCACGATAACCCTACTCCGGAGGTAACCCGTGCGTAGATTTGTCACAGCGTTGATACTCATTGCTCTGATAGTGAGTGCCCAACCAGTCGCTGCTGCTCCGTTCGTTAACGGCTATGGTGCATTGGTCATGGAGATGAAATCTGGCCAGGTACTGTGGGGGCAGAACGCAGATGAACGTCTTTACCCCGCGAGCACAACCAAGATCCTCACCGCTCTGTTGGTCATCGAAAACGCCGCCCTTGACGAACTCGTAACCGTCAGCAGCAATGCCTTCGGTGTTGAGGGCTCTTCGATCTATCTGAGCGAGGGCGAACAGCAGACCGTCGAGAATATGCTCTATGCCCTGATGCTGGTCTCAGCCAATGATGTCGCTGTCGCTCTGGCAGAGCATGTTGCGGGTAGCGTCGAGGCCTTCACCAGCTTGATGAACGAGCGAGCCCGAGAGCTCGGGGCCAGGAATAGCCATTTCGTCAACCCCCACGGGCTGCATGACCCTGATCACTACACCACCCCGCATGACCTTGCCCTAATCGCCCGCGGGGCGATGGCTAACCCCACCTTTCGTGAGCTAGTCAGGACTGAAGAACGGCAGATCCCCTGGCCAGGCCAACCTTGGCCGCGGGAGCTGTACAACCACAATCGACTGCTCATCACCTATGATGGCATGCTGGGGGTCAAGAACGGGTTCACCGATGAAGCCATGCAGACCTTTGTCGGCGCGGCGAAGCGCCAAGACCACGAGATCCTGTCAGTCATCATGAGGACTGATCATATCTGGGAGGATAGCGAAGCATTATTGGACTATGGGTTTGAGGTTGTTGAGACCAGGGCGGCGGTCGAGCAGGGAACGAACTATCAGATTGGCGACTACGAGTTCACCGTGGATCATACGCTCAAATATGATACAGCAAGAGGGCGCTCTGAGAATCTTGTCTTCAGGCTGGAGCTCCCCGCTGGCAGAGGCCTTGCTGATCTGCCGATAGGCTCCAAGGACGCGCGCTTGGAGCTATACCAGGCCGACGTCAAGGTTGGCTCAGCCCCACTCACGCTACAGAAGAAGCCGTCGGATCCGTGGTACTACCATTGGTGGGTCTGGGCCGTAGCGCTCGTCGCCGTGCTGCGCTTGCGAGTCATGATCCGCCGCATCTATCGCCGCCGGCGCAAATCATCTCCGATTCGTATCGCCAGGAGATTTGGCGATACGAAGTTTCGCGTGTAGGAATTTGTGCTCTCCGAGGCTAACTTGACAATTTGTTGGAAACGCTATTAGAATGGAGAAGTACTGGGCCAATCAGACGGACCTAAGCGACCAGGCTCCGGGTGACGTTCGCGTTCACCAGCCCAGAAATCAACAGGGAGGTAGACTGATGATCAACCCCTTGAGGATCCCCAGGGCGCTCTCTTCCCGGGCTCAACATCCCCAAGGCCGCAAGACCATCATCCTAGCCAGCGTCGTAATCCTGATCATAAGCATTTTCGGATATGTAGCATTGCAGAAGTCCATCACCATTGCGGTAGATGGAAAGATGATCGAACTGAAGACCTTCAAAGGAACCGTAGGCCAAGCGCTCACCAGCGCTGGCGTTACGCTCAGGGCAGAGGATCTGGTCACACCCGCGGTTGGAGAGAAGACCCACCGTGGGAGCTCGATCAAGGTCACCCGAGCGGTGCCGGTCACGGTCGCTGCCGACGGTAAGCTCGTGGATCTGTATACGGCTCGACCGCTGGTACGCGATCTGCTCGATCAAGCCGGGGTTAAGCTCGGGGAACAAGACCGTGTCGAGCCCAGCCTAGAGTCACCGATCTCTGCCAAGATGAACGTTAATGTCATCCGGGTTCGCGAAGAGATTCTCACCTTCAACCATGCCGTGCCTTACCAAGTCCTGCGTCGTGAAAACGATGATATGGATGAGGGAACGCAGAGCGTGATCCAGACCGGTGAAGAGGGATTGCGCGAAGAAAAGGTCAAGGTTATCTATGAAAATGGCCAAGAGGTCAACCGCGTCACCGTCAGCGATATGATGCTGAAGGAGAAACGCGATGAATTGGTAGAGGTTGGTACGCTGGGAGTGCTGGTCGCATCTCGTGGCGATACCGTCCGCTATACCAAACACATGTCCATGAACGCCACAGCTTATAGTGCCCACTATGCCAGCACGGGCAAGAACCCAGGTGATGCTGGGTTCGGCGTTACCGCCACTGGCATGCAGGCCGTCTATGGCGTTGTGGCGGTGGATCCAACAATCATCCCCCTCTGGACCAAGGTATATGTAGAGGGGTACGGGTATGCCGTCGCCGGGGACACTGGCAGCGCGATCCGCGGTAATCGTATCGATCTATGTTTTGACACTCACGAAGAGGCGGTCAGCTTTGGCCGTCGCATGGTTAACGTCTATATCGTCAAGCGCTAGATGAGGATTGATGGTCTTCCGGTCCAAGAGAGAAGAGCAGGGACGCGATATGTCCCTGCTATTTTTATGGGTCAACGCCAGCAGACTTTGGCAATCTCTCCAATGTAAGACCATCGTAACCAGCCTGTAACAATTACTTACTATAATAAAGCAAGCGGGAGTCCGGTCGGGCAAACTTGTCCACGTACGAGTCTCATGGTGGGGGTGATGACAGTGGGAGCCAGTAGGGTATCAAGACTGATTGTACTATGCCTCATCGTTGCCATCATCGTCACCGGATGTACTACCTTCAACCCTGAGAGTCAGCCCACCCCCGCCCCACTGGACACTATCACCGTTCCTACCGCTTTTGCGGTCGCGAATCCAGACTATCGCTCTTCCCATCTGCCCACAGGTGAGCCCATCGGTGTCATCAGCTATCAGCTGGTCTCGTCGCCGTCTAATTCGCTCCGTTATTGGTATATTCCCCTCAGCGAGCGCGCGGAGCCAGCGACCAACGTGGCTGAAATCGCGGCCAACAGGACACTCGCCTCTGTCTGTGAAGCGCTGGGGATCTATGAGGTGTCAGTCCTGGGTGTCCAGGTAACCAATGGCGTGGCCATGGTGGATCTGCCTCAGCAGTTTTCCCAGCAGGTGCCGCCCATGACCAGTCTCAAGGCGGTTGGCGACGCCATGGTGGCAACGCTGACCGAGTTCAGTGATGTTGACAAGGTTCAGTTTCTGGTCGAGGGTAAGGTCCGCAATTTCCTGACCACCGCCAGCGCCCAGTATGATACCAGTCTACCCTTGACTCGACCCAAGTGGCCCAATGAGGATCCGCCGCGCAATGAGACCAAGATCGTGATCTATTGGCGCTGGAAAGACGAGCCCTGGCTTGTCCCGCTGACTTACTATGTTCAGAGTGGCGGCGACCTCCCCCATCAGGCGCTGTTGGAGCTGTTGCGTGGGCCCCAAGGTGAGCTGACGCAGAGCTTCGCCCCCAGTGTCCCGCCCTTGGGCACTGACAGAGGCAAAGGACTTATCCGCAGCTTCTCGATCCGCGAAGGCATAGCCTATGTGGACTTTGAGAAAGAGGCTCTCGACCTGCTGATCCTCGGAAGCGACGAGATCGCCCTGGCCCTGGAGGCGATCGTCCTGACGCTGACCGAGTTCCCCGAGATTACCAAGGTCCAGTTCATGGTGGCTGGCAAGGTGATGGCGGTGAAGATCGGTGCCTTCAACCTCGGCACACCGTTCGCGCGCCCACGCTGGGTCAATCCGTCGTAAGCAAGCAGCCCTTTCCGCAGCGGGGAGGGCTGTTTTTGTCAGTTGAGTGTCCATATAATCTGTACTTTATGTCAAAAAGAGAGGAAAAAACACTGCAGACCGCGAACAAAAGCGAAAGAAGCGACGTCTAAGAAGCTAGAGTAACCAGCCATAGAGGCTGCTGCTCATCTACATATGTCCTGATGGTTGAAGATCATCTCAATGCCAGGGGGGAGAACGCCTTGATTCGTTGGATGCGCTATCTCACAGTTGCACTCGTGCTCGTTCTGGCCCTGTTCTCCTTAGCCGTGCGTGCAGAGGACAAGCCTGCATTGGTGGTTAACGGCGTTGCGCTTAGTAGTGATGTTGCGCCAGTCATCGAGAACGGACGCGCTCTAGTGCCGATACGGGTTCTCTCTGAGACATTGGGATGCACCGTGGAATGGGACGGGGTCAAACGTAGCATTCGTGTGATCAGCGAAGAGACCGAGATTGTTATGGCGCTGGATCAGGCGACTGCGACGGTTGCTGGTAAGCCCGTGTCGCTAGACGTGCCTGCTCGCCTAATCGACAACAGGACCATGGTCCCACTCCGCTTTGTCAGCACAGCGCTCGGGGCGGGGATTGATTGGAATGCCCAGACCCGTACGGTCAGCGCTTGGCGTCCGGTGCGTGTCGCCGTCTCGGAGCCTGAGGTCACGACCGCCGGCACTTCGGTGACTGTACAAGGAAGTGGTCGCCTAACCCCCACGAGCTTCCAGCTAAGCAATCCGAACCGATTAGTCATCGACCTCCCCTATGCCAAGCTTGATGTCAGTGGGAAGACCATGCCGGTCAATAGTGGCGGCATTATCGCCGTGCGCTTGGCCCAGCACGACCAGCCGACCTCCACCGCCCGGGTGGTGGTCGATCTTGAGGGTGCGGCCGACCATATCAAGCTCATGTCATCGCAGGATGGGCGTCAGTTGACCATCACCGCGGCGCATCGGATGACCGAGGCTGTCAACCGTCCGGTCGACGGTGGTGAGGAACTGGTCTTTAGCTTCGATGGCTTGGCTGAACCGCTCCTACTGAGCGGTAGCACCGTAGGCGAGAGAACCGGGGTTATCAAGGAATCCGAGACCAATCTGCGCGAGATCCCTGGGACTAACCATGATCGCATCATCACTCGTCTGAGTGCGGGTACCAAGGTAAAGGTGCTCAGCACGCAATCAGGCTGGGTAGAGGTGAGATTGGCAGATGGTACGGTCGGCTGGGTGGCAGACTGGCTGATCACGGTTAGCCAGCCGAGCGGCAACGACCAGACTGCAGTTCCCGTCACCATTCTTTCCGGTGAGGGGCAAGAGATACGTGTCCTGCTGCCTGGGATCTCACCGTCGGCAGCGCTTCCTAAGCCGATCCTAAACTCCTTGGTGGACAAGCTATCTCTCGAACCAGCGGCCAGCGGTGATGGCGCCTGCTTGACCGTAGGCCTGAAGTTGAGTACGCGCTACCAGATTAGCATGGATGACGGGCAGCTGAGGATTACACTCAACGCCTTCGCAACCACAACCGGCGCCGCAGTAAAGAAGCTCGGTGGCAGCTCAGTACTGACCATCAGCCTTGACAAAGCCGCCTCATACAAAGTAATGCGTTTGACAAATCCGCATCGCTTGGTGGTCGATATTCCCGGCGCGGACAAGGGCGATCTACCGGCCAATATCGCGGTGAACGATGGATTGGTCAAGGCCATCAGGGTCGAGCATTATGCTGGCGGGACGAGGATCGTCGCCGACCTAGCCTACTACATCACCCATACTGTGCGGTCGGCTACACGCACCAACAAGATCGAGATATCCTTGCTTAGTTCGGGCTTAGCGGGCAAGCTGATCGCCATCGATCCAGGACACGGTGGCTCTGATCCGGGTGCGGTCGCACCGACATCCCGTTTCGAGGAGAAGGCGGGGACTCTCGATATCGCGTTGAAGCTGAAGGCCCTGCTGGAGAAAGCGGGTGCCAAGGTCCTGATAACTCGTGCGACCGACGATTATGTATCCCTAAGCGGACGGACTGATCTGGCCAACAAGGCTCAGGCTGATCTGTTTCTGTCCATCCATCACAACTCCCACACCAAGACCGATGCCAACGGTATCGAGGTTCTGTACTCATCAGGGGAAGACCGTCAGCGCCTGGCGTCGGTAGTTCAGCAGGAACTGGTCAGCGCCCTCGGTCTGCGCAACCGTGGGATCGTCGCGCGCCCCGAGATCTACGTCACCCGTGAGAGCCAGATGGTCAGCGCCTTGGCCGAGATCGGGTTCATATCCAACAAAGCCGAAGAGGCCCTGATCAAGGATCCCGCCTTCCGGCAGAAGGCCGCGACGGCGCTCTACAGTGGACTGACCAAGTTCTTCTCGGCCAACTAGGCAGACCGGAGAGGCGGAGACAGACGCGGTACTCCCGTGTCGATGGCCAACGCCAGAGCGAGTAAACCAGGGGCGCTCAAGCGCCCCTGGTTCTCATAACATGGCAACATAATTAGCAATAACTTCGTCTTGATAAAGCCTTGACAACTCCTCCCATTGCCGGTACAATATTTAGTACATCGAATATATCGGCGGAGGTGAGATTAGCGTTGGAAAATCAGGGGTTCGGACCGTATGTGGAAGAGCTCGAGGAGCTCGTACGCCATGTAAGTAATATCATCCGCAAGCGTGGACGCGATATCTTGGCGGATTTTGATCTTACACCTCCGCAGTTAAATGCACTTCAATACCTGCATAACCATGGCAACTTGACGATCGGTGAACTGGGTGAGAAGATGTATCTCGCGTGCAGCACCGCTACTGATCTCATCGATCGGATGGAACGCAACGATCTGGTCGAGCGGGAACGCGATCCTCATGACCGCCGCGTGGTGCGTTTGCGCATCAAGGAGAAGGGCTATCGGATGCTGGAGGAAGTCATGGGCAGCCGCAAGCGCTACCTAGCCTCCATCCTGGAGAATGTGACTGACGACGAAAAGCGTACCATGGTTCAGGCGCTCAAACAACTAGATGAGCTCATGAAGGCAAACAACTAGACGCAAGTAGTTCTGGGCAAGCGATTAGATCTGCTGCCACCTCGCATGATGACAGCGACCGAGCGATCGGTCGCTTTTGTTTTGTCGCGGAAAAACGCCACGTCGATGCGAGAAGGAATCATGATCTTTGGGCAGGAATAAGAGGAGAGCTTTTTTATGTCTTCGCCTGTTCCATACCGCCTCTTCGACGGCATAACAGGGGATGGCACGCCCCACCTGGCAGATGGTTGACTCCACTGTGGGCTGTGGGCTGCGCGCTGTGGGCATTTCTGCGCTGGTCAGAGCGACGAAGGGGGATACACCATGAGAGTTGATGGTCGACAGAATAGCCAACTGCGCCCGACGCGGATCATCCCACACTACAATATGCATGCTGAGGGCTCAGTTTTGATCGAAGTAGGGCAGACCAAAGTGATTTGTACTGCATCCTGGGAAGATCGGGTGCCGCCATTCTTAAAGGGGTCGGGAAAGGGCTGGGTGACGGCCGAGTATGGAATGCTGCCCCGCTCCACCGGCACTCGCAATCAGCGCGAAGCCAGCAAGGGCAAGCTTGGTGGTCGCACCATGGAGATCCAGCGCCTGATCGGTCGGGCCTTACGTGCGGTGGTGGACCTAGGGGTCATGGGTGAGAACAGCATCACCATCGATTGCGATGTCATCCAAGCAGACGGTGGCACGCGCACAGCCTCGATTACTGGCGGGTTTGTGGCCATGGCTCTAGCCATGGAGAAGATGCTTCGTGAGGGCAAGCTGAGCCGCCTACCGATCAAGGATCACCTCGCCGCCATCAGCGTGGGGCTGGTCGCCAGCCAACCGCTCTTGGATCTGAACTACCTCGAGGACTCAGAGGCTGAAGTCGATATGAACGTGGTCATGACAGGCAGTGGGCGGCTAGTGGAAGTGCAGGGGACTGGTGAAGAGGCTACCTTTAGCCGCGACCAGCTTAATACCATGCTCGATCTAGCGACCGACGGGATCCAGGGCATGATCGCCTACCAAAAAGAGATCATCGAACCCTTGGGCTTGCGATGGTTGTCGAAATAGAGGCAACGGAAGAGGGGAAGGCAGATGTCAAAACAGCAGCTGGTCATGGCCACAGGTAATATGGGCAAGGTCCGCGAACTGCGCGAGCTGCTCCGCGACCTGCCCGTGGAGGTCATGACCTCCAAAGAGGCTGGTTTTCACGACACGATTGAGGAGACGGGGGCCACCTTTGCGGCCAACGCCAAGCTCAAGGCCGATGCTGTCTGTCAGGCGTTGGGGACGTGGGCGATCGCAGACGACTCTGGTCTGGAGGTGGACGCACTGGGCGGCGCACCGGGTGTGTACTCGGCACGCTATGCTGGCGAAAACGCCAATGATGAAGTCAACAATCAGAAGCTGATTCAGGCCATGTCGGGGGTAGACAAGCGTAGCGGGCGGTTTGTCTCCGAAGTAGCTCTAGCCCGGCCAGGCGAACAAACCGTCACGTTCCGAGGCGAATGCTCTGGCGTTATTACCACCAAACCAGCGGGTCAGGGTGGTTTCGGCTACGATCCACTATTTCTTGTTCCAGAATATGGACAGACCTATGCCGAACTTCCGCTCGAGATCAAGAACAAAATCAGTCATCGCGCCAAGGCCATGCAGCAGCTGATCCACTACTTGCGACTGGAGTTGGGACGGGCATGAGGGCAGTGGTCATCAGCGATACCCACGGCATGCTGCAACGCTCTGACTATGCTCTGCGAGGTATGGAGCCTTTTGACCTAATCATCCATGGTGGAGATCATTGGGTCGATGGCGAGCGGATCGGCCGGCTGTTTGGAGTTCCTGTCCAAGCCGTGGCTGGCAACTGCGACCCCGAAGGCAGCGCTCCAGAAGAGCTTGTCTTTACATGGGCTGGACTCCGCATTCTCCTAGTCCACGGTCACCGTTATCAGGTCAAAGACCGAGTATCAGAGTTGGGCGCTGTGGCAAGGCGCGCCCAAACGCATTTGGCTATTTTTGGACATACTCACCAATGGTTTCTTAAGCACGAAGAAGACCTGGTCGTGCTAAACCCAGGTTCGGTTGCGCGCCCACGCCGCCACGCTGAGTCTCCAGATCGAGAGGCACAGCCGACCGCTGCACTCTTGGAGAAGCAGACCGACGGTCGTGTTTCCGTGCGGGTCGTAACCTTGGCCGACCAGAGGATCCTGGCAGAAACTGTGCTGCAGCCGGTGTAGTTCGGTGCTACGTCAATCTTTGCTCGCGTTTCCTTGATGTGTAAGAAAATGCTAGGCAAACAGGTCTTGTCAAGCGAGACGAAGCTGTGATAAGATTGTCTTCGCCGCAGACGACGACAGTCGAGCAACGACAACCAGTTGTTCCAGCGATTGACCATGGTCAAAACGCTTGTCGGGTTCTTGACAGTTGACGCGATGCGGGTTATAATAAGTTCTGTCGTTTTCGGGGCGTAGCGCAGCTTGGTAGCGCACTTGGCTTGGGACCAAGGGGTCGGGGGTTCGAATCCCTCCGCCCCGACCACATCTTAAAGCTCCCATACAGGGCGTTCTGTGCGCCTGTAGCTCAGGGGATAGAGCAACGGACTTCTAATCCGTTGGCCGCAGGTTCGATTCCTGCCAGGCGCGCCATTCCTTGATTGCCTTCCTTGTTCCCAAGTTGTCTAGCCACATGTTTGACGTGGTGGGTGTAGCTCAGTTGGTTAGAGCACCAGATTGTGGCTCTGGGGGTCGTGAGTTCGAGTCTCATCATCCACCCCACTTTTCCCAAAACCTTATATGCGCCCGTAGCTCAGCTGGATAGAGTAACGGACTACGAATCCGGTGGTCGCAGGTTCGAATCCTGCCGGGCGCGCCATTTCCATCAGACATCACCCATTGGGGCGTAGCCAAGTCGGTAAGGCACGGGACTTTGACTCCCGCATGCGTAGGTTCGAGTCCTGCCGCCCCAACCACTTCACTAACGCGGGCTACTAGCTCAGGGGTAGAGCACCCGCCTTTTAAGCGGGGTGTCGATGGTTCGATCCCATCGTAGCCCACCATTTATGTGATCAGAGTTGAAAGTGAGCGATCGCTTTCAGCTGTTTGCATCTATAGGAACCTTCATCCATGCGAGGGTGGTGGAATTGGCAGACACGCTAGACTTAGGATCTAGTGCCTCACGGCGTAGGGGTTCAACTCCCCTCCCTCGCACCAACCCAATAAGATCAAGGCCTTCGGGCCTTTTTTCTTTTGTACGGATTAGGGCATTAGCGGGCCTCCACGCGGCGAAATCCGCTAAAAATCCGCTAATAAGTTTTGGAAGCGGCCTCTGTGGCCTTCGTGACGACCAGATCCGCGAATGTATCAGCCGCGTTGTTCTCGAACTCTGGGAGTACGTGAGCATAGATGCCGAGGGTCGTGTCGACGTTGGCATGGCCGAGACGTTTGCTGACCACGTTGATCATGACACCGCTCGCGAGCAAGATCGTTGCGTGGGTATGACGCAGATCGTGAAAGCGCATGCCTTTGTGCCCGAGCTTAGTGATGATGTTTCTGAAGCGGTGGTAGACGTTGAGCCGGTTCTGCGGTGAGCCATCCAAGTCAGGGAAGACAAGGTTGGATGAGCGATCACTACCTGCAGCCAAGAGGGCTTGCATCTGTTCTTTGCGATGCTCTCTGAGCACTACCATGAGATCATCAGTCACTTTGATGATCCGGGAGCTGGTCTTGTTCTTTGTCCTGGCTCGATGCTCATACTCGCCGCTGCGGTGCCGGTGCATGGCCTTCCGCACGCGGATCTGCTTGGTGTCCCAAAGGATGTCATCCCACTGCAGGCCCAGCAGCTCAGACTGTCTCATGCCCGTGAAAGCAGCGGCGTAGATCAGTGCATAGTCTCGGTGTCCTCTCAGGCGAATGAGGACGGAACCCAACTCGTCCTTGGTAAGCACCACGCCGATCTTTTCGCTAGCGTTGCGCTTGTCGCGCGGTGGCTTTACCACATCACAGGGGTTCTCTTCGATCAGCTTCAGGACTTTTGCACTGGCCAGGGCCTGGTTGAGAATGGCATGGTGATACGTGATCGTCCGGTTCGAGAGCCCGCCTTTGCCATCCAGACGCCCGGCCTCGGCTTTGTAGCTGTAGAAGGTCTGGACGTGGATTGGCGCGATCTCACACAGTGGGATATGCCCCAGACTAGGGACGATATGCTTTTCGAGCTCCCAGCGGTAACTATCGTACGTATTGCGCTCTAGCTCAGGCTTGGCAATCGTGTCTACCCAATGCATGAGGAACTGCCCGATTGTCTGACTGGACAGCGTCTTCGGAGCCTGCTGCAACTCCTCGATCCAGGACTGCAGTACCAGCTCTGCCTCGGCCTTTGTCCCGTGGACGTCCTTCTGTTTTTTCTTGTACCTGCGATCTGTTGGATCATGGCCGAGATTGACTACGATCCGGTAATGGTTCTTATCGACCTTGTCGATGCGACTTGTGAATTGCATGGATACACCACCATCCTGTCTTGTTTGTTGTAGATGACCAGCGAACACCTCGCATCCAGAGGACAAGAAGATGCTGCCAGTTGTGGTAAAATAGATAAGTGGTTGTCCCAATCCAATAGGGCAGGGACTTCATATTAACGACATTCAGGTGGTAACAGGAAAACCCACCTGCTTTGAGGTGATGGAATGCTTCATCGGATTGCTGAGAAGATCCGTAGGGGAGAAGTCGTGCTATGGACGGGAGCTGGGTTCAACTGGGATGCTGGACTGCCCATGGGTAATGATCTGGTCAATGCCATCAAGCAGCGCTGCGCTCCAGAGGAAGTAGAGTTCCTTGACCAACGTAGCGGCCTACCTGAAGTTGCAGAGGAGTATGTACGATTGAGAAGGGGGGATCGTTCAGAGCTAATACGGATTGTGCAGGAGTCACTCGATAGACCGACCCCCGACCTAGTGTTGCATAGGCTTGTCAAAGGCATGGTTCAGATCGAGACTATCATCACCACCAACTATGACAATCTCTTCGAGAGAGCATTTGAGGATCAATTAGTCGTCTTATCGACTGATAAAGACCTAGCCAACTACGGGCGCGATGACAGGACAACCTTAATCAAAGTTCATGGGGACATATGTAGGGATCCGGATGGCATCATCATTACACGTAGCGACTATAACCGATTTCTGGATAACTCAGTCGCTAGGAACTCGCTTCTATGGTCATGTGTCAAGACGTGTCTAGCGCACAAATCAGTAGTCCTAGTAGGTCACGGGTTTGACGATCCTAATGTTGAGTTCGTGTTCGAAGCGGTGTCAAAGCAACTATCGGATAGTGTACCCGAGAGGTTTCTAATAGCGCCGAGTTGGGCACAGCACAATAGAGATCGCCTAGAGCAGCTGGGTATCCATTATGTCGACATGACCGCCCGGGAGGCGCTTGAGTGCCTACATAAGATGACATACCCGTATACAGTGATTGGCTTCAAAGACGGTGAGTACACCAAGATTAGCCGAATCGCACAAGTTGTTAGGGAAAATGGGATAGAACTGAGTTTGACCGCTAGCACGGATGGTTCTAGATCTATAACTCTGGTCCCGGGAACCCCTATGACACTGGACATGCAGTTCACTAGTCAAGCCCACAAAGCTCTAGAAGCTTTTCATGAGGGGAGAGAGCTAAAGCTAAAGATCCCTTCTAAGATGGTCCTTAGCATGGAAACAAAGACAGGAGATTTTCTGCTTGACCAGGCAAAGGGTGGAATATCTGGCGATCTTGTGTTCCAAAGGCATCCTACTCGCCAGTATAGTGGTGTACTGGTGATCAAATCGATGCCGGAGAAGGTTATGGCGGATGTCTGCTGCTATGAGCTTAGTCATGAATACCAAGTCTCACTCAATAGCCAATGTCTTGCAATAACCATTAGGACGCCTAAGTTGAATCGGTCCACGCACAAGCTTGCGGTGACTTTCAAGTACGGGAGTGACATTGAAGAGATGTATGCGGCAGCTATGATCGCATCACAGTTTGCGTGTGGAAAGACACTCATGGTGATTGACCCCGAGCGGAATCACAAAGTACCTCTCGCTGGCAACTTTACTGGAGCCGACGTTGACAGCTTTCGAGATAGAATGCATCAGTATCTAACCCATCTGCGCAGAGTTCGTTCCGTTGCCACTCACTTTAACCTTTGCCTCGATATGAGTAAATGGTCAGCAGGTGATGATTCTGCGGTAGCCACACTTATCAGCGCCATTCACCGAGGAAAACGCGATGTCCAGACAGTCGCATATTCATGGCCTGCAAAGGAGCTTGAACCCCATCTTGATAGGCTGGAGAGTCTTGTTTTTGAGCACCACGGAGAATATGAGCCATTAACTGTGATCTTGTGTGGTAACGAGGTGACCATACAGAGGAAGCTGGTCTTCACTGATGCTGTCATGCAGAACACTGATGAGGTTCGGAAGGCTCTCCTAGAAGACCAGGAACAAGTCAACATTACGCTCAGAAGTCCATCATGTTCGATATATGACAAATACCGTTGTATAGATTGAGCTAATTTCCATAGTATCATCCATACGCCTTTCGGTGCATAGACATGGTGACTGCCTTAGGGTTACGATGTTATACTTTTTCAGATCATTACGAACTCATCTAGGTTCAGTATTGGTACCTCATACTAGCCATTCTTCATCAGCTCTGCTAGCTTGCTCCCAGCCTGCCGCAACTTCGGCCACAGCATCAGCCGCGTGTTCCTCTTCTGTGTAGTCCATGCGTAAGAAACGCGTGGCCTGGGGGGCTTCGACTACGATGTGATAAAGCTCGTGGAAGAAGACGAGCTCCTGCTGCTCAAACTCGAGGATCTGATTGGCAATGATGTAATATCTGCCGTCTGCGGAGCGATAGGTCATACCTGCGTTGTCTAGGCCGAGGGCGCCGACGCGGGTCGTGATTTGGAAAGCGTGCAGGATCTCCTCGACCATGTCACGGTGATCGACCAGGCGTTGATAGAGCTCGCTGCAGGTTAGGGCGCGAAGCTCTTTATGGATGTCTGGAAGCATTTGATCACTCCTGATAGCATGATACAAACATTTGTTCGTATGCAGGGGTGAAATAAATGCCTGGCAAGCTGGTTACCAGGCAGATATTGTTGCTATGTACCACATTGGCGGATCTACCACTACCGATTCTTCTCGTCCTGCTCTTCTTCCTCTATAGCCTTGATAATTCGGATTGCCCGACGAATGCTATCATTGCTCATAGGTCTGACCTGCTTGAACAGCAAGAACAGGTCAGGCCGTTTTCTTATCTCCTGCCAGAAGGCGTTTAGCTCGGCAGCGTCGGGATCCGCGTCTTCGGCTAAGGCCTCGTCGATGCGGTGCTCCGCTTCCTCAGTCTTAGGATCGGTAGCCGGGGTGGGGGATGGGTCCTCGGTTCGTCCGAGGAGGTAGTCGACTGATGTGTGGAAGTAGTCAGCTATGCGGTTCAGCATTTCGGAATCTGGTTTGCGTGCTTCGCTCTCATACTGAGAGATAGTTGTCTTGCCAACCCCCAAGACCTTGCCCAGCTCATCCTGGGTGAGGTCTCTTTCTGTCCGAAATGCCTTCAGTCTACTACCGATCATCGCAGTCACCACCTTACCTGCATTTTATCACAATCTGTGAACCCAACAAGAAAGTTCACAAAATGCTATTATTGGCGTTGACAGTTAGCAATATGTGAACTAGAATTGTGTTAGCGGAACGTGAACAGGAGGTGACAGACAAATGCGTGATAGACTGCGATCCGCGCGCGAGGAGAAGGGGCTAACTCAGGAACAGTTGGCACACCTAATCGGCTATAGATCCAAGAGCCAATACTGCATGATCGAAAGCGGTCAACGGGGCGTATCGGTGGAGCTGGCTCTGAGTATAGGCCAAATACTCGGCAAGCCTGTCACCGAGCTTTTTGGTGCTGCAGAGGTTCACGATTCGCAAGTGCTAAGCGAGCCCATTCAACAAAGTCAGTCGCTCGTAGAACAAAGCCCGCGTCAGTGCGCAGGCAATGAGTAAGGGAGAGGGGAGAGGAGGTGAGGCGACTGAGACGTCTATTCCGGCGCTTACTAGACTATCTAGACTGGGATCTAGTCGCAGGTGTTGCGATTATTGTCGGTGGTGCAGCGATGCTCATCCTGCCCTATCTCTGGGCGATCTACTATCCGCGGTCTGGCGTACCGCTGTGGGACGATTACCTGCAGCGCTGCGGTGTGGTGGCATTACCATTCTCGCTGATTACTCTTGTTGTCACGCTGCTTCAAGCCTATCTCGGGTATTGAAAACCGTAACTTCGACTCGTGCGGCCTGTTCCTGAACAGCCTATAGGTCGAGTAGGTTATCACCAGCGATGCCCGTTTTGCCCGCAACCATTCGGCTGGGATTTCGAAGCCTACTGACGCACATCGAGTCTGATACAGGTTAAAATACCGCTCCACGTCAGGTAGGGGTATGAAGGTTGCCTCGCGAGCGAAGTGACAATCAACTCGCTCTGCATCGAGGGTATCTGCACCGTTGAACCACCTGGGGTAATGACCAAAATTGGTTATCTGATGCTTACCTACGTGTAGGCTCCAAGACAGGACAGAGCACGGTAGCTTACCATAATTGGCTATGAAAAAGCGAAGCCCAATGAAAGCTTTGTTGGCCACCGGGTACGGTACTACATCACCGATCTGGTTCTGCCTATAATCGCAGCCATACTGGCATATCACGGGTTCACTAAGTTTGAGCGTCAAGCGAGGACGCGTATTGAAGTAGGCTGCGCCCCAAGTGACGAGTATTGCAGCCACACTGACAATCCCTGCGTACTTGATCACAAGGTCTAGGATAGTCAGATAGTTCACATCCCTTCGTGGTCGGTCTGGCGGTCTGGACAACTACCATTTCGACTACGAGGAGGCGAATCCTGTTAAACAATGGAGGTGGAGATTGTGTCCGGGCAACAGCGCAAGATGATCCCACTGAAGGAAGCCATGGCGATTATCGGCGTCGGCGACACGAAGATCCGCCAGATTATCGCCACCGACCCGACTTTCCCCGCGTATCTGATCGGCGGCCGGTGGAAGGTCGACGCCGTGAAGTTGGACACATGGATCGAGGCGCAGCGTGCCGGTGCCGCGCTACAGGTAACTGCAGCCCCACCCCGGCCACGGAAGGGTGGCAGGCCAAAGTCTACTCCTCAGACCAATCGCGTCTGGGAAGTGATCACGCCTGGCTGGACGCCAGGCATGACAGGAGGTGGATAAGGATGAAGATGGGTGACAGACTTCACCCACCGATCACACGCAGCTTGGTTGCCGAACGCATCTCCGACGTAAGGTGACTACTGCTCCATGTCAAGCATGGTGATCGATCAACTGATATGTCAGCTGAGCAAATGCAGCGTATCTTGGGAGCCCTGGAGCTCGCCGAGAGAGCAGCTACGAGGGAGTGATCGCATGTCAGCACTACAGCGCGTGTTCGTCTACTGTGGAAGCCAGCTCCGTACGGTCATGATCGAAGGGCAGCCCTGGTGGGTGGCTAAGGATGTGTGTGAGATCCTCGAACACACCAATAGCCGCATGGCCGTGGATCGTCTGGACGATGACGAAAAGGGTGTAAGCATTGTTGACACCCTTGGTGGCCCACAGGAGATGCAAGTTGTCAATGAACCAGGTCTCTACGCTTTGATCATGACCAGCCGAAAACCCGAGGCCAAGGACTTCCGTCGGTGGATCACCCATGAGGTCATCCCCAGCATTCGCAAGACTGGTTCCTACGGATCCCCGTCCACTCCCACGGAGGCCCTCTTGATGGCGGTGCAGATCATGGCGAAGCAGGAAGCGCAGCTCCGCGAGATCCAGGACGCCCAGGCAGCAGCCAATCAGAAGCTGGTCGTGCTCGGGCACCGGATGGATAACATGGACGCCATCGACACCATCGGAGATCTCCAGCAGAGGCTGAACGCCATGGTCCGTAAGCACGCCCATCAGACCGGCCTAACTTTCTCGAAAGCCTGGAACGACTTCGTTGATGCGTTCAACGTCGCCTATCGCACCAATCTCGAGCTCCTGAAGACGAACTACAGGATCAAGCACGGTCTGAAGAGCCTGACCACGCCGCAGTACCTGTCCATGTCCGGTAAGCTCGAGGACGCGATCCGCGTCGTGGACAAGCTCTTGAACAAGTCGGCATAGAGGACGTGATCGGACATGAGCAGGTTCATCATGCCGATGCCGCTGGTAGATCATCGCCCGACGCCACCACTGGCCACGGACACCCAGAAGGTGTGTCCAGAGTGTGGTCGCCTCGGCTGGGCGCCGAAGGGGTCCATCGAGCGCGTCCGGGAACTGCTGCCCGATGCTCTGGAGATCTGTAGGGAGTGCGCTTCCAAGCACAGTCTACCACCGCGGGCTGGAAATCGGTTCACCACGTAGTTGACCAGATCGGATGAAAGGATGTGATGGTATTGACACAGACAAGGCTGCTGCTCAGGATCGGCGTCGAGCGTTCGGTCGGAGAGCAGTGCGAGGCCGCGCGACAGATGAACATATCAAAGGCACTCATGAGTAAGATCCTCTCTGGCAAGCGGAACATCGCCCCAGATATCGCGCGCCGGTTCTCGAGGATGCACCCCCTGAACGCCTTGGCGTTGGCCGAGGAGATCACCGGTTACAGTTGCTTCCGCTATGACGATGTGGATAGGCATCCACTGGCGCTTCTGCACCGGGTCCTCAAGGAGGATCGGGAAGCCGACAGGGCCATGATGGAGATACCGGAGCGGATCATGGGCAAGCGCGGTCCCGAGGATCTGGAAGGTGACGATCTGATCTTCCTCAAGTGGGCAGTGAAGGAGCTGGCCGAGCGGGTTGCCGCTGACCTCAACCTTCTGATCGAGATCGAAGACCGATACAGGATCGGTGTCTGGGAAGTCGTGAACGGCAAAGAAAATGCCCCAGCCATAGCAGCCAGGGCAAAAGAAAAAGCCGCGCAACAATACGCAGCGGCCAAATAGGATTATCATCACCCTCATCATACCACGTGGTTGGTGAGGTCACAAGGAGAGAGTGACTATGTCAGTCGTACTCGCACCATTCAGGGGTCTGGTAACCGATTTCTGCACCTACATCCAATCAGCAAAATGCATTCCGGACGGAGCACGTTGCTCGAACTGCGGACGACCATGTAAGTTCGATGCGCTTGGGCCCAAGGCCGCCGATCACGTGGTCTGCGGCAGGTGGCTGGGTGAGGTTAGGCTCGGAAGGTCTCAGTAACAGCCCGGGTGGCCAAAGGGGGGAGACCCATGAAAGGGATAGCATCCAAGCTCGTCATGATCATGGACGAGTGTCGTTACGCGCAGAAGGACGGCGTGAACAAGTTTCACGGCTACAGCTACGTTACCGCAGCCAACATCCTTGAGAAGGTCAACGAGGCATGCGTCAGTCATCGAGTGGCGTCTGTGCCGACCTATGAGATCCTGAGCGTTGAACAGAAGGAGACAGCCAGGGGTGGCAGGGAGTCGCTGGTGACGGTGCAGTGTGATCTGACCATCATCGACGCCGACAGTGGCGAGGTTGTGACGGCTCGCTCGTTGGGGACTGGCCAGGATGCTGGCGACAAGGCGGTCGCCAAAGGCCAAACCATGGCACTCAAGTACGCCTGGATGAGCACTCTGAACATGAGTACCGGTGACGATCCGGAGCGTGACCCATCGACTGACGAGAGTAGTGATGGTAAGGCACCAGAGCAGAAGCCAGCAGCGCAATCGCCGACAGCACCAAAGAACGAGCAGAAGCCGGTGGCCAACAAGGGGCGTAAGGGGATCGTTGAGTCTCAGCTTAAGGCGATACAGGATGCAGCTCAGCGCAAGGGAGTGGATTACCGCTCCTATCTCGGTGAATACGGGTGCACTACCTGTGAGGAGCTGACCTTCCAGCAGGCAAGCGCACTCATCGCCAAGCTCAGTCAACTGTCCGATGGGGGTAGATGAGATTAGTGAGGGGGAGAGGACCCATGAGCAATATCAGTCGCGTTTTAGCCTGCAGCACTAATGACGTGAACTACAAAGCAGTCATACCTGACCTTACCGACGACGAGCTCAGGTACTGCCTAGTCAACGAACACCGTAAGTCTGGCCGGGTGCAGCTGGAGCGTGAGGCCAAGAAGCGAAACCTACAGATGCGGGCGATCAACGTGGTGACGGTGCCTGTCTATAACGTGCCGTGGTATCAGGACAAGCCCGTCGCTACTGGTGGCGACCGTGTATAACCGTGTCATCCTCATTGGTCGCCTGACGCGGGATTCAGAGCTGAAATACACGCCAAGTGGAACCCCCGTGACGCGCTTCACTCTGGCCGTCGATCGGGGACGGAAGAACCAGCAGGGTGAGAATGAGGCCGACTTCATCCGCTGTAGCACATGGGCAAAGCAGGCGGAGTCCGTCGCGGGCTATGTCCAGAAGGGGCGATTGGTCGCTGTCGAGGGCTCGTTGCGCATTGACGAAGTCGAACAGAAGGACGGCCAACGGCGGCAATATGTCGAGGTAGTCTGCAACTCGGTTCGCTTCCTGGATAGGGGGAAGGACCAGGGGCAGGACGGCGGGTTCACCACCTGGGGTCAGGAAGTAGATCCACACAGTGGAGATGTCCCATTTTGATAAGGGGTGAGGAGAGACGAAATCAACCGGTATCGTGCGGCAGCTAGATGACCTGGGACGGGTAGTCATCCCGATGGAACTCAGGCGAACGCTAGGCCTCGGTGACCACGCAGCCATGGAGATCTTTGTGGAAGGTGACATAGTGATGATGCGCCGCTATCAGCCTGGATGCGCACTGTGCGGGAGCATGCAGGACCTGGTCAGCAGCCATCCGAGCGGTAAGCGCGTCTGTCGGCATTGTCTTCAGGCAGTTTAGTCTAGGCCATTGATGTGGCAATCAAATAGAGGTGGCGCCACCCCGTATCGTGACGCCACCTCTGTAATCCTGAGAACCCTACTATCAGCTTATTATCGGCAGACACGCAGTATGCATCCAAGGAGGCCACAACATGGCGACCATGCCCTGGCTAAAGCTCTACACGGAGATCCGGACGGATCCCAAGATGCTAGCCTTGACCGACACCGAGTTCAGGGTGTGGATCAGCATGCTGTGTCTAGCAGCTGAGTCCAAAGACCGCGGGGTCATCTCCATCGCGCCGGGGATCGCCTACCCTGCTGATGCTCTGGCCAGGGCGCTGTTTGTCGATACCAACTCGCTGAAGGATGCTCTCGCCCAGTTCCAGGCGCTGCGCATGGTAGATGTGGACGATGTCGGGATCATCACGATCGTGCACTTTGATGACAGGCAGTATGATAAACCATCAGACCGTCCGGAAGCGATTAAGGGCCGTGTGCAGAAGCATCGTGCCAGAAAGGCGGCCGAAGTGGAGCCTAGCCAGGAGCAGATGGCAACTGAGCCTGAAGGCGTTACACCTTACGATGGTAACGCCGATGAAACGCGGGCGAAACACCCAAGTAACGCCACAGATGTAGATAGAGATTCAGAGTCAGATATAGACGAAGAGTCAGTACCCCCTAATCCCCCCTTGCCAGGGGGGAGCCAGAGCCCCGGACTGCCGACTTCGCCAATAACACCGAGACCACGAAACCGGAAGGAGCGACGCCGAGCGAAGGTCGATGGCCCACCAAAGATTAGCTACGCGGAGTATGTCCAGATGACCGAAGCCGAGTATCAGAGCTTGGTCGCTGAGCATGGGATCTCTGACACGCTCCGCATGATCGAGGTGCTGGACGATTACAAGGGGGCTCACGGCAAGCACTATGCGTCAGACTACCGGGCCATTTTGACCTGGGTGGTTGAACGTGTTCGCGAGGAGCGGTCAAAGAGCCAAGTGGAGAAGGTGACGCCCATGGACAGTCGGCGCAAGGCCGTTGGGCAACACCAAAGGCAGATCGAGGATCGGCGCAAGCTCTATGACGATGTCTACGAGACTTGACTGCCTAGTAAGGACCAGCGAGACGCAGAGCGCATGAGACGGTATGAGGGGATCGATGAGTGAAAGCGAGGCGAGGGCATTTGACTTGCCAACACAAGCGCCCAGGCCGTGCGGCCAAAGTGGACCGACAGAGAAGAGCTCGTGAGCGTGCAGCTGCCAGGCGGCCGCTCCGAATCGTGGTCAAGGAGCCTAAGCACTATCAGCGCTTTGACCCGATCAGACCAGGGCGACTGGTCATGTACGCGGAGGTGGGAGCACGATGAGGAAGACCAAAGCAGCCAACATCACGTATGGCATCTGCCTAATATGTGGGCAATTCTGCGAGTATCTGCCGACTCATCTGCGATACTCGCATCAGGGGATGACGGTGGACGAGTACCACCTGCAGTATCCGAAGTCACGTGGGCAGAAGCCATTTAGGTTTGACATCGATCCATGCCTATCTCGCGTAGCGCTCGGGAGGATCCACATCGCTATGGCTGGATGTGATCATGCGTGATATCAATCCCTGACGCTCTATGCATGGCCATTGGTGGACACTGATGGCTAGTAGCTACGCCAATCGTGGGCAAGGGCTAGAGGAGCTGATCAACTGGTCGAACCGACAGTACGCCGCGAAGCGGATCGCAGTGATCCAGAAGGTGCCCACGCCGGTGAAGGTAGTCAGGCAGGGCACCAAGATAGTCAGCGCCTTCTTCTCTGAGCCGAGCACAGTTGACTATGTCGGGATCTATCAGAGCAAAGCCATTGCTTTCGACGCGAAGGAGACCGGTGTGAGCACACGGTTCGATCTGGCACTGGTCAGTGACCATCAGTATGAGTTCCTGAAGCGATGGCAGGAGATCGGCGGGACCGCGTTCATCCTGGTCCATTTCACAGCAATAGACGCACACTACATACTACCGTTCGAGCTACTGGATGAAGCGTGGAGAGGCGCCCATGGCGGGCGTAAGTCGATACCGATCGCGGAGATCGTAGAGAAGGCTCGCGGGATCGGACCGAGCAGGAGGGCGGTGCTGGATTATCTAGCAGCCGTCTAGGGAAAAGCGCATAAAGAAACCCCGCCCACCCGAAGGCAGACAGGGACCGATCATTGACATTATACCATGGGTGAGGAGGGGAAGTCATGTCATACCAGTTACACCTTCTCCCGGAGATTGACCGCGCAGCCACAAAGGAGCGGGTGGAGAAGGCGCTACACACAGCTCGGTTCTACCGCATATATGGCTCATTCCGCAGAGAGATGAACGTCACCCCCGCATATAGTCCGCGATATCATGGTACCACCAATGTGGTGGGGAGACCAGCTGAGGACGTCGCGGTCGCTAACGCAGATCACGACGAGATGATGAATGACCTTACGGAGCGAGTAGAGAGAGCTGTCCAGCGGCTTAGAAACAAGGAGAGTGCAATCATTCAAAGGACTTATCTGGACGACGACCTGGCGTCTGAGCTAGAGATGCTGGAGAAGCTACACGTGAGTCGGGCGACATACTACCGTATCCAGGGCCGAGCTATCTACAATCTGGCGTTCATGCTAAGACTGGAAGTGTATGTCGATGGCAGACCTTGGAGTAAGCCTACACCTGGCGTAACAGAAGCAAAATCCTGAGCCTACTGGGGCAGACCGTGCAATGCGTTTGAGTGAGACTATTTTGAGACGGCCGTGAGGCATTTTTGATACGCATCTTGGCGCGAGGCGTGATACGATAGTAGGGGAGATCGGTGGAATGTATCTGCTATTAGCCAATCCAGTGAAGACAATTGTGTAGAAATGAACCAAGTTCTGTCGCTTATTGTCTCAGTGCTCCAAAATTTCGCTGGTCCGAAGAAGGAAACTGGTTACTGTTGGTAGAAGACCCAACATACAATACTATAGCTATGGAGCGCTGATTACTGTGGGACGAAAGACTTGGATCGTGGTGCAGGTGCTTTTAACTATCCTCATACCGAATTTGCTGGCATACGCCTCGAGCTCCCCGTTCTTTGTGGATAACCTCAAATCGTCAGGGTTCCTTGCGTCTGATGTAGATGTTGACGCTGTTAAGGACAAGATGTTATTATGGAGCCTCTTCGCATCGGCATTACTAGTTGGGTGTAAACTCTCGGTATCTGAGTTCTGCCGGTCTAAAGCAGAAAGCCGACGAGATGTATTGATCAAGTTCCTTAAGGGGACAATGCTATCAGCTCTTGCCGCCCAGCTTGACGCCCCATCCATGAAAAGTGTGAACGTCAGGATCTTCACGAAGACTAAGTGGTCCTTTCCAAACAAGACAGTATTCGTAATTAGGAATCACCCAGCTCTCGCAGATGCCGGTATGACCAACAAACTTCGGTTCCGTGTTTCGCCGGTTCCCGAGGGTCTCGTTGGTAAGTGCTATTGCAGCAAGAAGATGATTTACGACGACAACCTTCAGCAGTCCTACGCTGATTATAATTTGACGAAGCTTCAAGTTAACAAGACAGGCGACCTACGGTTTGTGGCTTGTGTACCACTCTTCCGAGGGAAAGACCAAGTAGCTGCGATTGTAACGTTCGACACGACTGAAGACCTGAAAATCGGAGATCAAGCTGAGCAAGAAGTCATCAGAAAGGGTTTCGTGAACTTCTCTCAGTTTCTATTTGATGATATTCCAGAGTATTTCCGCTAAGAAGGGGTGGTTGCTATGGCAAAGAGGAACCCGGGGAAGAAGGCTCAATATATGATTGCGATAGGGAAGGCTGCGTTCTTGTCAGCGCCTCCAACGAGCAATATTGAAATCTGTCGCGTTGGGACAGTGACTGAGGATGTCACGTTGTCTTCACGCGTGGTCAGGGCTGTCTCTCACAGCACGTCGAACAGGGAGTTAGCATCGGTACGGAAGAGATAAGCGCAGGTGGAGAATAGTAATCGATTAATCATATTTGGATACTGACGCGCGGCCAGTGAGGTCGCGTTTTTATTTTGGGTGCATAATGGATGCGAACTGACTGTTGATGAGCATTCATGAGGCCCTAATGTGAGGAGTTGTTAGGGGTAAGGCACCATAGGGAACTGTCGTGGTTCTGCGTCATGGGCTGGATAATCAACTGCAGAGCCGGTAAGAAACGAGCGAGGGACAGGCAGTTTGAGCCATGCAAATGAGGAGCAGACCCCAGTGGGGCCTGCTCTTGGTGACGAGTAATACATTTTACGGGTTCTACTTTTTACCGTGATTGGTCGGATCGTTAAGCGCGAAAGAGAGATCCGGCTCTGGAGTGGGAGGTAGACGCTTGCCTTTTGTTGCGGTCACTTCACCATAGTCAGTCTTACCTCCACGGGGGCCACGGATGCCATACTGGCCAGACACTGGAGCTTTGTTCCCAGAATGAAGAGGTTCCTTTGACTTTGCCACGTCAACAACCTCCTGTGACTCGCCACCAACTAAGCAAATTCGATGTTAGCTCGCAGTCTCCTCCTGGAGTGGTGGATATGTCATGACGGCAGGGGTAGGATCTGGCGTGACACAGCGAGGTGATCAAATGACAAGGCGCAGACTTAAGAGATACGCTGTCGATGTGCTGGGAGTGGCGCTATGGTTTTGCAGCTGCGATGCCGGTGGATGTGGTGATAAGAACACCGTGAGCTTCTATAAGAGCGCGAAGTGGGAACGTGTCCGGGCGCGTGTTCTGAGAAAAGACGAGTACCTCTGCCGCGAGTGCAAGCGATATGGTAAGCGCTCATCAGCATCTCACGTGCACCATGCTTGGCCGCTCGATCAATACCCAGAGCTGGCTTATGCGGAGGAGTGCCTGGTCAGCTTATGCAGTAGGTGCCACAATGCGATGCACAACCGGGAAGACAACTCACTAACCTCACGAGGAGAAGAACTGCGCATTAGGAATCCCCCCCACCCCAAAGACTTAACATCATGATTACTAGGGACCGAAAGCGGGGCCTCTTTCCAATAGAGCGTATCCCCGAAAACTTTTTTCCGAGGAGGTGAAGGCATGGCTAACGCCCCAACCAAGGAGACGATCAAGCGAGCGACGATCGCGGATATGAAAGCGCTCAAGATCCATAAACCCCAGTATAATCGGCTGATTGACATCTATGCCAAACTGGTCTACCAGTACAACCAGCTGACCCAAGAGTTCGAAGAAGGCGGTTACCAATACGAGGTTAGCACTGATCAAGGCGGTGCAAAAAAGTCCCCTATTGTCGCAACCCTGGAAGCTCTGAGGAAGGACATCTTGGCATACTCCGACCGGCTGTGCCTGAATCCGAAGTCGCTTGAGAGCGTCACTATCGAGCAGTCCAATAAGTCCAAGTTGGCCGAGGCGCTTGCTGGTATCAAATGATCAGACCTAAGAACCTCGACGCGGTAATGGAGTATGCCAACAGCATCGTGGCCGGGAAGAAGGTCGCCGGTAAGGAACTGGTTCAAGGATGCCAGCGCTTCTTGAGTGATCTGAACAACCCAGTCTATGAGTTCAGCCCTAGGGATGCGGAGTTCGTCATCCAGATCATCGAGAAGACCTTTGTGCATGACCAGGGCGAGAGGTTGGACGGCACGCCGTTACGCGGCGAGCCATTCCTGCTGGAGACCTGGCAGAAGTTCATCGTCTATAACCTGCTCGGTTTTTGCCACGCCGGCACCCAGCTCAGGCGCTACAAAGAGGCGTTCATCTTCATCCCGCGCAAGAACGGGAAGACCAGGTTTGTGGCAGCTCTCTCTTGGGCGTTGTCTCTGCTCAATCGCAAGTCGGGATCCAAGATCTATATCGTTGGTGCAGCTCTGGAGCAATCGCTTCAGAGCTTTAACTTCATACTCTTCAACCTGAAGCAGATGGGCGAGGAGAGCAACTTCCGCATCCTGGACAACAACCAGGAGCACAGCATCGGTGGCGACCTTGGTGATGGGTCGATTCACATCAAAGCACTGGCGGCCAACCCGGACCGGCAGGACTCGCTTAACTGCAACATCGCCATTGCCGATGAGATCCACGCCTATAAGAGCCCCAAACAATACAACATCATCAAAGAGGCCATGAAGGCCTACAGCAACAAGCTGATGATCGGCATTACCACTGCCGGTGACGACATGACCTCGTTCTGTTATCAACGGCTCCAATACTGCAAGAAGATCCTCGACGGCACCGTCAGCGACGAGGCCTATTTCGCCTTCATCTGTAAGGCGGACGAGACCGAGAAGGGCGAGGTCGACTATACCGATCCCACCCAGCATGAGAAAGCCAACCCCAATTATGGAGTGACCATCAGACCAGACGACATCATGAACGATGCGCTCCAGGCTCAGAACGACCCCCAGCAGCGCAAGGACTTTCTAGCGAAGAGCCTTAACGTCTACACATCTGCCATGAAGGCATATTTCAACCTGGATGAGTTCCGGCAGTCTGATAGGAAGTATGGTTGGACATTGGCGGAGCTGCTGAAGCTGCCGGTGGAGTGGTATGGCGGGGCGGATCTTTCCAAGTTGCACGACCTCACCGCTTCAGCGCTCTATGGCAGTTTCCAAGGCATCGATATCGCTATCACGCATGCCTGGTTCCCAATCGTTGCAGCGCACAAGAAGGCCGAGGAGGACAGTATCCCGCTCTTCGGCTGGCAGGATGACGGCTGGCTAACCATGTGCAACACGCCGACGGTCAACTATGCGGACATCATCAACTGGTTTGTCGAGATGAAACGGCGAGGATTTAGGATCAAGCAGGTTGGCTTCGACCGGAAGTTCGGTAAGGAGTTCTTCCAGGGTATGAAGCGTGCCGGCTTCCGTATCGTCGACCAGCCGCAGTACTTCTGGAAGAAGTCCCAGGGCTTCCGCAGGATCGAGCAGAAGGCCAAAGACGGTAAGTTCTACTACCTGCACTCCCAGGCCTATGAATACTGCCTGCAAAACGTTCGAGCCATCGAGAAGACCGATGACATGATCCAGTACGAGAAGGTTATGCCGACGCAGAGAATTGATATCTTCGATGCGTCTGTCTTTGGCTGTGTGCAAATGCTGGAGACCATGGCTGAAGAACAGGCAAAAGGACAAACAGCCTCTAAGTGGCTAAGTGGTTAAGACCAGGAAAGGAGGTGGGCGCTTTTGAGCAGACCCAAGAAAGGACGAACGCAAACTAAGACCCGTTCTGAACCCACTATCGGGTGGATGCTAACCGATGCTGCCTATAACACCCTGGCGGTACCGGGCTACACCAGTCTGGCCAAGAACCCCGAGGTCAGCATCGCAGTCCACCGGATCGCCGACCTGATCAGCTCCATGACCATCCACCTGATGGAGAACACCGACGACGGCGATGTCCGGGTAAGGAATGAGCTGGCGAGGAAGATCGATATCAATCCCTACAGCCTCATGACACGCAAGGCCTGGATGTATAACATCGTCCGCACCATGCTGCTTGATGGCGATGGTAATTCCTTCGTCTATCCCCAGATCCGAGGCGGTCTGATCGCTGATCTGATCCCTCTGGAGCCATCCAGGGTGAGTATCCTACCGTCTACCTCTGGATCTGGTTACGTGGTTCGGTATGGTAATCAGGCCTATAGTCATGATGAGCTGCTTCACTTCGTGCTCCAACCAGATCCTGAGCGCCCCTATATGGGGCAAGGGTATCGGGTGACGCTCAAGGATATTGTCCATAACCTCAAGCAGGCCACCGCTACAAAGACGGCTTACATGGCGGATGAGTTCAAGCCTTCGCTAATCGTCAAGGTGGATGCCAACACGGCAGAGTTGGCCAGCGAGGAAGGCCGAAATGCGGTCTATAACAAGTATCTGAAGTCCACCACCGCGGGCAGGCCATGGATCATCCCCGCGGAGCTGCTGGAGGTCCAGGAGGTCAGACCGCTGAGCCTCAATGACCTGGCTATCAATGACTCGGTCCAGGTGGATAAACGAACTGTCGCAGGCATCTTCGGAGTGCCTGCGTTTTTCTTGGGCGTTGGTGAGTTCAAGAAGGATGAGTTCAACGCGTTCATCAACTCGACCATCCTGCCTCTGGCCAAGAGCATTGAGCAAGAGCTCACACGTAAGCTCCTACTCAGCCCGAGTTGGTACTTCAAGTTCAATCCACGCAGCCTCTACGCCTACGACCTCAAAGAGATGGCCGATGTCGGCAGCAACATGTACGTCAGAGGTCTCATGCTCGGGAATGAAGTCAGGGACTGGCTAGGGTTGTCGCCGCTCGATGGGCTTAATGAGCGCGTCATCCTCGAGAACTATATCCCGGCCGGCATGATCGGAGACCAGAAGAAGCTGAACGGGGGTGATAAGAGTGGAGATTAAGAGGAGCCGCATGATCCAGAGTGAGCTGCGGGCGGAGCAGTCTGAAGAGGAGCGCATCATCGAGGGTTACTTTGCCGTGTTCAACCGGATGACTGAGCTCTGGCCAGGTGCGTTTGAGCAGGTTGCTCCAACCGCGTTCGATAGGACGTTGACCAATGATATCCGCGCTCTGATCAACCATGACACCACCCTGGTGCTCGGCCGCAACAAGTCCGGCACGCTGGAGCTCAAGGTTGACAGTCGTGGGCTATGGGGACGGGTGAAGATCAACCCGAACGACACGGATGCCATGAACATCTATGAGCGTGTCAAGCGAGGGGATGTGGATCAGTGTTCATTTGGGTTCAACATTGTGGCCGAGGAGACGGATTATCGAGACGATGGCACCATCGCCTGGACACTTAAGGAAGTCGATCTGCATGAGGTCAGCATCTGCACATTCCCGGCTTACGCAGACACGTCCGTTCAGGCAAGGAAGGCAGATTTCGCGGCAGAGCAATCCCGCCGACTGAAGGCCAAGAAACACGAACTGAGAGGGAGGTTGAACCATGTTAAAGCAGCTAGTACTCAATAAGCGTAAGGAGCAGAAGCTCGCGCAGATCGCTGAGCTCGAGGTCCAGCGCACCGCACTGAAGACCCGCTCTGATGAACTGGAGGCTGCCATCGAGGCGGCATCGACCGATGAGGAGATCGCCGCTGTCACATCCGAGGTGGAGACGATCGAGGCAGAGACCGCTGAGCTCGATGAGAAGAAATCCAAGCTCGAAGGTGAGATCTCCGCCCTGGAGGCTGAGATTGCCGAGTTGAATGCCAAAACCCCAATCCCCGCAGCACCCAGCGCAAGTAATGAGCGCAACAAGAAAACTGGAGGCGATGTGAGAATGTCCACCAACAAGTTCTTCCGTGAAATGCCCTTCGAACAGCGTTCCGCCATGCTGGCGCGCGAGGATGTGAAGCAGTTCCTGTCTCGGACCCGGGAACTGATTGGTGAGAAGCGCACCGTCACCGGAGCAGAGCTGACTATTCCCGAGGTCATGCTTGAGCTCTTGCGCGACAACCTGCATCGCTACAGCAAGCTGGTTAACCACGTCTATGTTCGTACTGTCAAGGGCAAGGCTCGTCAGAATGTCATGGGTGCCATTCCCGAAGCGATCTGGACCGAGGCCTGCGCGAAGATCAATGAACTGGCGATCAGCTTCGCCCAGGTCGAAGTGGACGGTTTCAAGGTTGCCGGGTTTGTGCCCGTCTGCAATGCCACCCTGGAAGACTCCGACGAGAACCTGGCCGCCGAGATCCTCGACGCCATTGGCCAGAGCCTAGGCTACGCCACCGATAAAGCTGTTCTTTACGGGACTGGCGTGAAGATGCCGATGGGCGTGGTCACCCGCCTGGCTCAGACTGTTAAGCCGTCTGACTGGAATGACAAAGCCCCTGCTTGGACGGATCTGCATCTCACCCATCTGCTCAAGATCGATCCGACCGGCAAGACCCCTGAAGAGTTCTTTGCTGAGCTTGTGCTTGCGCTTGGTACCGCAGACAACAAGTACGCCAAGGGCAACACCTTCTGGGCCATGAACCGTCAAACCCGTATGGCCCTGATGGCCAAGATGATCACCTTCAACGCTGCGGGCGCCCTAGTGGCTGGTGCGACCAGCACCATGCCGGTGGAAGGTGGCAACATCGTGGAGCTGCCGTTCATCCCGGACAACGACGTCGTAGGCGGCTTCGGTTCGCTCTATCTGCTGGCCGAACGCTCCGGGGCTCAACTCGCGCAATCTGAGCATGCGCGCTTCATCGAAGATCAGACCGTATTCAAGGGCACTGCCCGCTATGATGGCATGCCGGTCTTTGGTGAGGCCTTCGTTGTCGTGAACATCGCCAACACTGCTCCGACGACCTCTGTGTCGTTCCCCCAGGATACTGCCAACGCTTAAGTGAGGTGATCGCGTGGACCGCATGACCGTTCTCGAAGTTGCCAAGCAGCGCCTGGGAATCAGCTTAACGGTCCGGGACACGTATCTGCTCGCTATCATCGATGGCGTGATCAAGGAACTGGATGAGGAAAAAGGGTTGGCCATTGACCTGGCCAACCCCTATCATCTGATCTTTGTGGTTGATTACGTGACCTGGCGTTATCAGATCCGCGATGGTTCCGGAGTTGTGCCCAGGGATCTGCAGTTTAGGCTTCACAACCTGACCATACACGCAAGCAAGGTGATGACCGATGCCACAGTTTAGTGATGAAATCGTATTGGTTGGGGCATCTGGCTACACGGTAAACGCCATTGGCGATCCGATACCGGTACCAGCTGAACGCCCCATATTAGCTAATCGCAAATCGGTTCGGCAAAGTGAGTTCTACCAAGCGCAATCAGCTGGGCTCAAGCCAGAGATCATGTTTGATGTTTGGGAATTTGAGTACCAGGGTGAGACCAGACTGCGCTACCTGGGGCGCGTCTATGATATCATCCGCACACATCAGAAGGATGGAGAGATGCTCGAGCTGGTATGCACTGGACTGGTGAACGCCAATGCCACTACCTAGGAGCGTTACCAAGATCACCAAGGACGGGATTGAGTTCACGTCCAGTGTAGATCGAGCCAAGTACCTCTTGGTCGAACTGGAACGGGCAGCTCTTAAGGATGTCGCTAAGTTGCTCCGTCGGCGGATGATGGATAAGGGGCGTAAGCTCCCAGGCATGCGTTCATTCAAGATCAAGCGTATCCCTAACGCGTTCCAGTACTGGGTTCGTAAGAAGGAGACTGATCTGCAGATCGGCATCAAGCATGATACTTGGTATGGCGTGGATCAGGAGCTCGGCAGCCGCAACCAACCCCAGCGAGGGATCCTGAGAAATACTGTGTTCGAGAACATCGAACAGATACGGCTAATCGAAGGTCAGTATCTCTCCGCGATAGAGGACGAAAGCAGAGCACTTGGGCTCATCGATGAAGACGAGGAGATGGGTGATGATGAACCGACTTAGGCAGACGTTAATGGCGTTCATGCAGACACTGCACCCTCGCGTGTTCTACCAGGTGGCACCGACATCGGCCCTTTACCCATATCTAGTGTTTGACTTCGTAACTGCGTTGGATGATGGCGAGGGTTTCCGCGATGTCGAGGTCGACGTTGATGTATGGGGAGTTGAGAATGACACGAGCGCGCTTGAGGAACTCGTTACTCGCATTAACACCCACCTGAACAAGAAGACGCTCTCAACCGACGATCTATCGGCTACGTTCTACCTAGACAGGATCCTCTCGTTAACAGATGACAGCCCAAGCCTGCGGCGTCGTAGGCTCATTTACCAAGCTCATGTATACGGAGGGAGTTGAAGACCGGTGCTTACCAGCCAACAGTTAGAGAACATCCAAATCGACTACGGCCTTATCTATCTTGACTATGGCGAGACATCTCAGCAGCAGCTTGGGCCCACAAAGGGCGGTGGTGAGTTCAGCGCCGAGATGACGCTACGTAACATCGAATTTGACGGTGCACGTGGCCGGACGAAGGGCATGCAGGTGATTGACGAGATCAATGCTGTGCTCAAGACCAGCATCATGGACACTAGCCTCGCGACCCTCGGCAAACTACTACCTCAGTTGAAGCTCGTTACCCCGACAGAGGGCAGCCCGTATCTGGCCAATGCCCAGACCGGCGTTATCCCAGATGAACGTTATCTCAAGAACGTCACCATGTTTGCCAAGGTAAAGGGCGGAGGCTACAAGCGGATCACACTCTATAACGCCATGGCCGAGAACAACATGGGCATTAATGCAGCACCGAAAGCCGAAGGCGTCGTTGCACTGGAGATCTATGCCCATTGGGAAGCAAGCGGCGAAGCGGCTACGGACAAGCTGTTCAAGGTTGAGGATGTTGCTGCGATAGCGTAGGCGGTGGTGAGAAGCCACTGCCTTTCCATGCACACACGAAAGGATGATGACAATGCTGACGATCAAGCAAGGCATTAGGCTGTCGGCAATCATAGATAAGCTCGACCTGAAGATCACCAATCCCAAGGCACCGGCTGAGGAAGTCGGCGCTGATCTGCTGATGCAGGTTGTGACCAAGGCACACCGTGCCGAAAAGGAGATCTATGCACTCGTCGCAGAGATCAAGGGGATCACCATCGAGCAAGCTGCTGACATTGATCTCATCGAGTTCGGATTCGGTTTGATGCAAGACCAATCTGTCGCGCGTTTTTTCACCTCTGCTGCCAAGTCAAAGGGCCAAGGTTAGTTGATCTATTACGGGCCTACGATTGGGCAGCCATTGCCGATCTGCCACTATCTGCCGGAGTAGATTTCATCAAGCACGCTCTGGAGCGGGAGAGAGAGCAGTTGGCCTGGGATCTCTGGTTATCCCTCTTTCCACACATGCATCTGGGGTTGCTCAAATTCGAGCCCTTTGGCGAATTCATGCGCAAGCTCTACAAGCCGGTAGTGGAGACCACTGACATGGCAGCGGACGAGATTGAGACCGAAATGCTCCAGGTGATCGCGGCGTACGAGGGCAGGTGATAGCGGATGGAGATCTTCAAGCTGTTTGGGTCGATCTTCATTGACAACGAAAAAGCCAACCAGAGCATCGACTCCACGGACAAGAAGGCCGACGGACTTGGTGGCAAGCTCGCCGGGATGATCGGGACGGCAGCCAAGTGGGGCGCAGGCCTAGCTGCTGGTGCCGGCACCGCTGTAACCGCTCTGATCGCACTGGCTGGCAAGACCGCCGAGGCGGCCGACGAGATCGACAAACTCTCCGAACGCACTGGGATTAACCGCGAAGAGTTACAGCGCTGGAAGTATGCGGCCGATCAGAGCGGTGCTGATGTCGGTAAGCTGGAAGTCGGTATCAAGAAGCTGTCAGACGCCATGGACGGGGCTGTCAATGGCAACAAGGCGGCCACCGCTGCCTTTGACAGACTGGGCATCAGTCTGAGTGATCTCAAGACAAAGAGCCAGAGTGAGATCTTCGATCAGGTTATGGCCGGGCTGGCGGACATGGAGCAAGGAGCCTCCCGCAACGCCCTGGGAAGCGATCTCCTAGGCAAGTCATATACCGAGCTGTTGCCGCTGCTCAATGCTGGCGCAGACGGGATGAAGGATCTCAAGAACCGAGCCGATGAGCTCGGTTTAGTTATGTCCGAGGACGCTGTCAAGGCCAATGTGGTATATGGCGATACCGTGGCAGATCTCAAAGCGTCCTTCGGGGCTCTGTTCATGCATCTATCTAACCAATTCCTGCCGATCCTACAGGTCTTCATCGACTTCATTCTGGGGCGCATGCCTCAAATCCAGTCCGTGATCACGGTGGTGTTCGGTGTCGTCAGCACAGTCGCCGAGGCGACGATCCAGATCGTCCAGGCGATCATGGCAGTCATTGAGGACTGGTTTGACACCAGCACCGAGTCAGGGCAGCAGTTCCAGGTATACTTCGAGGCGTTCAAGGCTTGGTTTGGTGATGTATTTCGATTGCTTGTCGAGATCGTGCAAAGCACGCTAGACGGTATCAGGCGGTTCTGGGAGAGCCATGGCGAAGAGATCATGGCGATCGTGCATCCTCTGCTTGCCGGCCTGCAGACCATCATCAGCACGGCTATGGATGTGATCAAGGGCATTCTGCAGACGGCTCTCGCCATACTCAGAGGGGACTGGAAAGGCGCTTGGGACGGCATCAGAGAGATCCTAAGTAGTGTATGGAACGGCATGCAGGAACTCCTGCCCAAGTTGATAGAGGCTTTGTTTGGAGTGATTCGAGCTTCATTCAGCGTCTTCTTCGATCTTGGTAAGGCCATGTTTGGCATGGTTTGGGACGGCTTGAAGAGTGTCTGGGATGGCATAGCTGGTTGGATCGCCGATAAAGTGAGCTGGTTGACCGACAAGCTGTTCTTCTGGAGAAAGAGTCAGAATGAAATGGGCGGAAGCCCTGGGCCTTCCTATGGGTCTGGCGGCTATGCCCCTCTGATCGACGGCAGCCACGCATCCGGGCTCAAGTATGTTCCATGGGACGGCTATATCGCGGAACTGCATAAGGGCGAAGCAGTGGTACCAGCCGGGCAGAACCCGTATGCTCAGATGGCAGGTGGTGGCGGGTTAGTGCTAGATGTGCACAACAATGTATTTCAGGATGGGACTGACGCCGGTAATCGCATTGCAGCGGCACTGCGACGTGCCGGCATTAGGTAAGGTTAAGGAGGTTGAATACATGTCACAGGACGCAATCAAGGTTAAGGGAGTCGTGCAGGCGCGGCTACTCGGCCCGGACGGACAGATCAAAGAGATGCGTGGGGGCAAGGCCAACCTGATCGTGGCAACCGGCAAACAGGCCATCGCAGATCAGCTGCTGGCTGCGCCTACTCTGCCCAAGCCGACACATATGGGTATTGGCACCGGGACTACCGCGCCGGCTGATGGCAACACCGCATTGGTGACCGAGGTCGGCGCCAGACAGACGATCACCAAAGCGCGCAACACCAATGTTGTGACGATGGTCGGGTCTTTCGGCGCCGGCGTGGGCACCGGTGCGATTACCGAGGCAGGCATCTTCACCGCGGTCGCTGCGGGGACGATGTATAGCCGCATCACATTCGCGGCCATCAACAAGGGTGCCAACGACACGCTTGAGCTGACCTGGACATACACCATCGGTTAATTGCCGCTCTACCCGGGCGGCTTCTTGCTGCCCGGAGGAGGTGAGCACGTGCCAATAGATCATGGCTGGGGTGTTGAAAAGTGGGGCCAGGCCAAATGGGGCGTCGTGCTGCGCAAGCAGAGCGCTGCCGACGCCCTGGTCCTGGCTGATGCGCTCTCCAAGCGTCCGCGGCCGCGCATTGCCGAGACCATCCTTAGTCTAGCCGATGGCATCCGCAATCAGGCCAAGCTGGCAAAGGCCGATGCTCTGGTGCTCGCGAACGCGCTGCGGGTATCTGTTGGTGTGCTTCGTGACGATGCGGCAGGGCTACTAGTCAGTATCTCGCCGCGGTCGTTGGTGTTGTTTGCTGACGCCGTTGGTCTGGCAGATAGTCTTCTGGTGCTCGATCAGGCGCTGAGCGGTGATGCTGTTGATATGCCTGATCTGCTTCAGTCCTTGGTGCGACTGCGGCCCGGTGATCAGCTCGCCGTGTCTGACGCCACAAGCGCAGCGGCACGGCTGAGTCTGGGCGATTCCGCATCGGTGGCCGACATGATCGCGGCTGCCGTCGCTGCCTACCGAATAGATCAGATTACCCTGGCCGATGAGATTGCAGCGGGCACGGGGCTGCAACGCGACGACATGCTCGCGTTGCTAGACGGGATCGCGGCAGCTGTGGCCAGGGATGCAGAGGACGAGGCGCTGGCGCTGGCTGATGACCTGGTCAACCTGGTTATCCTGGGTGTCAACGAGTACAGCGGAGTGCTGGACGGGCTTGCTGTTGCCCTCGGCACATCGCTCGAGGGTGATTCTTCCGGTCTCGCCGATCGCTTGGTGCGGCGTATGGGTAGGTTCGTGGCTGACCTACTGGACACTCTAGACGGCATCAGGGCGGCGGCCGGCAGCTCGCTGGCCGATGCGGGCGAGACCACCGATGGCCTAAGGATAACAATCAAGCGCACGGTGGGTGACTTGCTTGGGCTTACGGATGATATCAGATCGGCCATGCAGGCTTATCGCCCCATCCCCGCGCGCTGGGGGCAGGGTGTTTGGGGCTCCAGCGTGTTCGGAGGGTCTACCGGCGATCCACTCGGCGTCACTGACCAGGTGAGCATAGCCCGGGGCGTTGCTCTACTGGCGCAGGATGTGGCTGACATAGCCGACGAGCTGCGTGCCCGTGCCCGATTGCAGAGCGTTGATCAGGCGATTATCGCTGATTCAGCGAGTGCCCGCCCGCAGACGCGCTCGGGTGACATGGTGGCAGCAGCAGATGATCTCGCTTCACAGGCTCGTTCGCAGGCCACCGATCTCCTATCCGCTACCGACGAGCTACTGAGGGCTGTCGCTGGCGTGATGTCCGCGGATGCTCTCCTGGGCACTGACAGCCTGGTCAGGCTGGCCATTGGTGCTTTGGTTGGCGAACTACTGGCCGCAGGTGATGACTCGCGGGCGGTGATGGCCAGCTTGGTGGCGGATGTCATGGCGCTGGACGATGCCGCCCTGCTCAGAATTGGCCAGGTGGTCGCCGATGCTGCGGCTCTGGTTGATGCGATTATCGCCAGGGCGGGGTTGCTTGTGTTGGACGATGCGCCCCTTGTCGAGGCGCTGGCCTTCCTGGCCTCTCTGGGAGCCCGGGATGATGCCGCAACCATGGCGGACGCGGTCATGGCCGCCATTACCGTGCGGCGCGACGCGGCTGAGGGCGCGGTGCTACTGGACGATCTGCGCATGTCCGCGGGGGCCGTGCTTGCGGACATGCTGGCCCCGGCTGATCTGATCACATCCCAGGCCAGCATAGGTGCCATGGACAGCGCCGCCTTACTCGATGCCGTTGTCGCGGCGGCTAGACCGCATGTTGCCGAGCTCCTAGGCTTCACTGACCAGCAGCTGCAGGCTGTGGTTCGGGCGGTACAGGCTGGGGCTATCGACTTGGTCGAACAGTTAGCGGCCTACACCGGCAGCTCGCCGGCAGAAGCGCAGCCAGTTGCCGATGCGCTGGTGGCCGCACTCAGGATGGCGCGCCAGGTAGATGATCTGCTGGCCAGCATTGATGCAACTCGGGCAGCGGTGGCTAAGTTGTTCCCGGACGACGTCGAGCTTACGGATCAGACAGTGCTCAGCATCCGTGCAGCCCAGGCAGAGGCGGCTAGCCTGGCTGAGCTCTTGGGTCTGGCTGCTGGCAGGCAGCTACCAGATGACATGGTGGGTATCATCGACGAGGGTAGGCTGCGGGCGGTCATGGGGCTCGATCCAGATCGTTTTGGCGTGCTAGACCGGGTGCGGGGGAGGGTGTTGCGAGTGCTGCAACAGGTACTCATCCAGGGCATGCAGGTGCCGGTGTCCGGCCTCCGAGTGCATCACAGTGCCAGCGAGCGGGTTGGCACCTGTTCATTCGGCATACCCAACCCCAGCCCGGAGGTGCTGGCTCTAGCCCGGCAGCGCGCTGAGGTTCGGGTTTATCTGCTGGACGGGGATGGCACAGACTTCTTCTCCGGCAGGATCGTGGGCAACCCGGTGCGAGCCAGGGGCGCGATCACCACTGAGCTTCAGATCACAGTTGATGATTGGACAGCCGCTGCTCAGGATATCTTTGTGCAAGAGGTCTACACGTCCGCCAGCGGGACCCTGGACCAGCTCGTACGTCACATGTGGAGCAAGTACTTTGGCAAGCCCATTCGGCTAGACCAGGTAGCAGCGACTGATCGACGCATCGACCTCTATCGCATCAATTACGACTCATTGTTTGAAGCTACCGAGCAACTAGCGCAGCTGCTCGGCTGGGTCTGGTTTGTTGACTGGGACGGCGCCGATCTAATCCTCAGGTTCTTCCCGCCATCATCCGCAGTGTCGCCGGTGACCCTTTCCCGGGTGAACCGCAACGTGGTTGCCAATACCGCAAGGTTTGGCCAGGATGAGCAGATCAAGAACAGCATCTATGTGTTCGGTGGCGATGGTCGATCCGCGCCCTATGCCGAGCGCCTGGTGGCCGATGGCGAGAAGACAGTCTATCGACTGTCCTACAAACCGCACAGACCGGCCGACCAGGAGTCTGGCATAGTCGTACTAGTCGGCGGGATTGCTCAGACGGTTGGCATTCAGGGGCTGCATAACGTTGTTGACTACGATGTAATGGTCAACTATCAGGACCAACAACTCGCTTGGCGCGACGACAATAAGCCGTCTCAGGGGGCTGTCATCGAGGCGCACTATTCATACGCCTATCCTATCCTGGTGCATCTCACTGATGATCAGAGTATCGCGACGTTTGGACTGTCAGAGGCTGTAGTGACGGACAGCAAGATCAGTGACGTGCGAACGGCGCGCGAGGTAGGACGGGCACAGCTCCGGCAGTCGGCCTGGCCGCGCGGGTATGGCTCCTGCGAGGTATTGGTGCCGGGATTACGTGCCGGTCAGTTTGTGACGGTGGATATGCCTGCCTATGGCACCCAGGGGCTCTATGAGATCCTGGAGATGGAGAAATGGATTGAAGGGGCAACAGTCCGGCGTCGTGTCACCTTGAACGTAGCCGATAGCCCGGAAGCGCGGATCGCTGAGCGGTTAAGAGAGTTCTCCCGGAGACTAGCCAGCCTTGAGTCATCGCAGCGGTCAGACGATATCGCAGTACAGCGCATTTTGCGCGATCCAGCCAATTTGGCCGTGTCGGTGATCGCTACTGCTGCCGGCCAGATCTACGATCTGGAGCAGGATGACGCAGAGATGGGCGAGGTCACTGCCGTGACCTGGAAGACTGCCGGCATGGCGCGGGTCTACGCTTCTAGCCAGAGGATATTGCTACGAGATGCTAGCACGGCCGAAATGGGCCCAAAGAACAACAGTATTGGTCAGGTGCATGAAGGAGTCAGAGGTGGCATTAGCTTCTGGGGCCGGACTAGATGGGGTGAAAAGCCGTGGGGGGTGAGCGTGTCGTGATCACCGTCAAACCAAACGTGACCATCCGCCTGGATGGTCACTTGCATTTATACCGGAACAAGATGCTCAAAGCTGGGCTAGATTGGGTGCTCGATCTGGTGTCCGGACTCCCAACCTCTGTGCCTACTCATGTGGCCGTGGGTGACGGCGCACAGCCTATAAGCCTCGGAGATGTAGTGCTGGGCAACGAGCGAGCCAGGAAGGCGATCACCAGTATCAGCAGGGACGAGGGTGCCGCAGTCATCGAGGCGTTCTTCTCGGAGGCAGAGGCAAACTTCCCGTGGTCGGAGATCGGCCTGATCGCGGGCGGCACCGATGAGCCTAGCAGCGGCGTACTGCTGGCCAGGGCATTGGTTACTGAGGCCAAGGATGGTAAGCGGACAGCCACAGTGACCTGGGAGATTGGGCTTCAGAATGCATAAGGAGGCGGTGATATGGTGTATCGCTCAATGCCGGTAGTCGACGGCGAAACCATTGTGCCCGATTGGGGAAACGGGGTAAATCAGGGGGTCTGGGAGGCTTACTACCAGTCGGGTGATCTTCCGTGGGGCGGCATCACCAAGACCCCAACCTACAACCAAGGCACGGGCGATGTCGACCGCATCGATGAGCTCGTCGGCGGCAAACTGCTACGGCGCCGGACCTACACCTACACCGGAGATGATCTGACGTCCGTCAACATCAGGGTCTATGACGATGACGGTGCGACGGTGATCGGCGAGGTTACTGACACGCTGAGCTATGAGGCGAACGGAGATTGGATAGGCACGACAAGGGCGGTGGTTGTATGAGTGACCATATCTATAACGAGGTTCGCAGGACATATCGCAGGGTCAAAGAGCTGCCAAGTCGCAAGTTCTGGGATGTATCTGCTGGCACACCACAGACTGCTCCTGTCAGAGCTAACTCCACTAAAAACTGCTTTTCTGCCGCAGTTGGAGGCAAGTTCTACGTCTTGAAAGGATACACCACAGTTGATACTGGCGTTGGAGAAGTGTATGACCCATTAACCAACCTGTGGACATCTGTGGCAACGGACTCTATAGGCCAATCGACAGGATCAGTTGCTGTAAATGGCAATGAGGTTTATTGCGTAAACGGCGACTCCTCAACAGCTGCGGCGGTTACTGTTTACAATGTGCAAACAAACACCTGGTCTTCGAAGGCGATCATGCCGGGTGGACAAAAGCAAAATCCAGCCTGCGGTTTTGCAGGCAATGGAAAGCTCTACGTAACTGCTGGAGGATCAGGCTCAACCCCCTACGCAGAAACCTATGAGTATACCCCTGGCACTAATACGTGGGTATCTGGCAAAGCGGCATACCCTAAAGCTGTGAGGGTTCCAGGGCACTTTGTTCATGGAGGTTACTTATACGTTGCAGGTGGTGCACCATCAAGCGGGTCATATACCTTGTGCCACAAATATGATCATGTCACAAACTCATGGGTTCAGATAGCCGAAGCACCTGATGGTTATGCTTTTGCGAGAGCCACTGTTGTCGATAATAAGGCGTGGTTCTTCTACAACAACAATAGGATAGCCGTGTATGATGCAGTTGCTAACTCATGGGAGACAAAGAAGGGACCAAATGATGGCTATTTGACCCAGGTGTTTTTTGACGGTAGCAAGTTTCTTGTTACCGGTGCACTGAACGCAGCACCACAAGCAGTTGTTGTGTATGATCCTAACTTCTCGATTGGAGAGGTGATGCTGACCATTCCAGGAGTCGTGTTCTTTAAGTGCAAAAACACCATCGGCAGTGATGGCACTTTTTCTATGGACGACGACTTCACGGGAGCGCTCACTGTATCTGCAAATACGGAGATTGGCCCTGTAGTTAACCTAAGGCTAAGGAAAGACTGGAAGATGTCGTTCACAAGCCCCATCTCAGTAAAACTTGTGAGCTATTAAAGGAGGAACGAACGATGGACAAACTCACTGCATGGAAGAGGCTCAATGAACTAGGCGTTCAGAAGACGCTCACTGAGGTCGATACCGCTCTTGCCACAATCGACCAAGCTCCAATCCAAGCCAAACATTCTGCTCGTGTGTCTCATGAGATCTGGGATGGAGTATCATCAGTCAACGGCATCCCTGCAGAAACCATCAGGTTTCATCATCCCTCCCCAGTGGGTGGAGTAGCCTATCTGATTAGGGTGGACGGCGCAGTTCGCACAATCCAGCCCTACATGCCTGGTGAGATCGGGTTCGTGCCTATCCTGCCGGGCAATGCCGATCAGATTGCAGCAGCAGAGACTCAGAGATTGGTCACATCTTACGCCGATGATGAGGTGTTCGACCTACTGCTCGAGAAGGTGCTTGTTTAGCCGCCTACGCGGTCCTTTTTATGCCCGCGAGAGGGGGTGCAACCATGATCAACATCGAGCTAGTCACCGATGCCTTCCAGATCGACGCTAACAGCCTCGCGATCTACCGCGAGGGCTTCAGCCTAGAGGGGTCTGCTCATCGAGTGGAGCCCTTAACCGTTGCTGACGTGCGGGCCGCCGTGGACCGCATCGCTACCAATTACCCGCTGCCAGATTTGGAGATCTACCTACTGCCGTTCACGCTCGACCGGATCAACGGTAGCTTCGTGCTTGCGGATGGCGTCACCATGCCATCGGGAGCGATCTACATGGGAGCGCTCGACCTGGTCTCGTTCGTGAGCCGGGATGGGGCTCTACGATCGGCCCTGAAGACGCTTGCCCATGAGATCGGTCACGCTGTCCACGCAAAAGCGGGGATGGTGACCAGGTATGGAGAGCTCCGGGGTCTCTGGCTGAACTACCAGGCCATGCAAGGTTCTACATTCGCGAACGATCGATACGACAACAGCGCCCACGAGGCATTCGCGGAGTCCTGGAGGATGTTGTTTGCACCAGACTACCGCGACGCACCGCACCGGCAGGGGCTCGATTGGCAGGCTCCCGGCCTACGGGAGTGGATGCTGTCGCTTGTTCCTGGTGTCGTGGCTCTACGCCCCGGTCACCGATGTGCGTATCGGGCAGGTGAGATCATTGAGCTAGACAAGGCGCCGCGAGTCGAGGATGGCAGGACGCTGGTCCCGCTCAGGGCCGTTGCTCAGCTGCTCGGTCATCCCGTCCACTGGGACGGGGAGAGCATTATCATAACAAAGTAAGGCGGTCACGCATGTGGCCGCCTTCTTCATGGGGGTGGAAAGGTGTTTGCCAAGATTGTCGAGTTCATCCGACCATCGGTGCGGGTCGACGCAGCTGCTCCGGTAGCTGTTGGTGGTGCCGCAATTACCTACCTGCTTGGGGGGTGGAGTCCGTTGCTGAAGACACTGCTGCTGTTCGTAGTAGTCGACTACGTAACGGGCGTAACCGCCGCAGCCATACATGGTAAGCTGAATAGCTCTGTCGGCTTCAAGGGGATCGCGAAGAAGATCGGCATCTTCGTTGTTGTGGCCATGGGACACCACGTGGATGCTGTGCTGGGCGATGCTCACCTGATCCGCGACGCCGCGGTCTTCTTCTACCTAGCCAATGAGTTGTTAAGCGGGATCGAGAACCTAGGGACCATTGGGGTGCCCATCCCGCCCATCATCATGCAGGCCGTTGAGGTGCTGCAGGGTAAGAGTAAAGGTGAGACACATGGCGCCTAAAGACTTCATCGCCCAACTGCTCCCCCACGCTACGGCCGTCCAGCGTCGCTACGGTTTGCCAGCAGCGGCCATGATTGCCCAGGCTGCACTGGAAACGGGATGGGGACCGGCGGTACTTCAGCGCCCTGATGGTCAGTCGAGCCACAATCTGTTCAACATAAAGGGCGAAGGCCCCGCGGGTCTTGTGGAGGTGCGTGCCTGGGAGCACATTAACGGCCAAGACGTAAGTATCCCGAGCCAGTTCCGGTGTTACCACAGCTATGAGGAGAGCTTCGCTGACTACGCTGAGCTGATAACCCAGGCCGAGAGGTATGCCCCTGCCATGGCGGTCAGGGGTAACCCGGTGTCCTACATTGAAGCCATTACTCTGGCCGGATACGCCACGGACCCATCATATGCACGGAAGGTCATCAGCATCATGGATGACTTTGACCTGATCGCAACTGTCGAGAGAGCGCTGTACGAAGCGCCGATCGCGCAGATCGGTGATACTATACTCAAGACACGTGAAATTGACGGTGTGATGTGGGTGCCGCTCCGAGCTACAATCGAGGCCATTAACAAGCTAAGCAGGCGCGTGGATTGGGTCGAAGAAGAGAATAAGGCGTACGTACGATGAGGGGCTTCGGCCCCTCTTTCTGCTAGTCCCTACTTTGAGCGTTGCGCGTAAACTTACAGGCAGGATACCCTGTACAGCCATAGAAGTCGCCGAACTTACCTTTCCTTCTGATCAACTCACGACCGCATTTCGGACATGGGTTATTTCCAGATGTCTTTGTGGTAGCGGCTTGCTGTGAAGCGAGCGCTACTGCCCTTCCATTTGACGTCCTCATTACTTCCATCAATTGTTCCCGATCCCAGAGACCAACTTTATTGGCCCTTGCCAGATCTCGGGCGGCATTTGTGAAAACACTGTTCGTTATTACAAGGGCGTTCTGTGCGCCATAATAGCTTATCGCTCCAATTACTTGTTGAATTGCTTCGATGCCGACTGGCTGTTTCCACCGTTTTGCTTGTACAACTGTTCTCATTCCATCTTTATCTAGGATCAGATCAGCTCCGTAATCGTTGAACGGGGTAGTCTGCCCCGAATAACCAAGGTTACGAAAATGCGCCAGTAGAAAATCCTCAAACAACTCGCCATCCATCTGATCCACAATGTCAAGGCCACTGTCAATCAGACGTTGATGCTCCCGTCTGCGTTTATACTCAAGCATAATATATAGAAGGACTAGGCACGTAAGAAAGAAGACCACACCGACTAACAGACTCTTTGATTTTCCCCATAGCCACATGGCCAGGAGACCACTGAACCCAAATCCCCCATCTATTAAGGCTCGTTCCGACCGCTCTCGTTTCGATCTACTGGCCATAGCAATTACCCCCTGCATAATATGTAAGGTAAATTTCCTCTCATTAACAGCGAAACCCTTCGATCATTTATCTGGTTTTCTAGACATGGCTGAAGCCGCTCTTGGATGAGAGGATCCGATCATTCGCGGCGCTGATCGTGCTGGTACTCCAGATCTTCGTGCTGCTGGTCACCAAGACAGCAAGTGTAGAGACTGCTGGCCTGGCTGTCGTCAACTCGTTCCTGGTGTCCGTGGGGGCGTCCGGTGTCCATGAGATCCAGCGAGACCCGCGAGCACAGACGCCAGAGACAATCAAGCCGCCTGACACTATGTAACGACAAGAGACGATAGAAGTGAAGGGCCGGTGGCGGGGGAACGGCTCCCTGCCACCGGCCTTTTTTGCTTGTCAGGACAAGAGGAAAGACCATCGGGATGAACCTGATGGTCTGTGTAACATTGTTTGCATGTGATAGCTAACCATAGACTAAGTGTTGAGGGCGCAGGAGTTTTCGATCCGATTAATCTATTTGGCTTACATCACACGTCTCTTTGATTTGATCATTCTATTTCTTAAGGTGTTTGGGGGTCAATTATGCTTATTATTCCTTCAGCTATATCAAACCATGTTTCTAAGTCTTCTAGATCTGGTGGTGGCACCACGTAGTGGGCTAACAACCTGGCCAGTGCAATCGCGAGTAGTATGTAGCTGACCGGACTATCCGGTGCGCGGGCTACGTTAGCGCAGTGAATGAGCACCCAGAACCAGAGTAGCCATAACGGGATATCAACGAACCAGAGAGCATACTTCTTTACCCTTTCAAAGAACATTCTTATCAACCTTCATTTTTCTCCCCTGGCCTCAACGGTTTGAGTATATCAGAAAATAATGGGTGTGACCGGGTTCAAAGAAAATAATTTCCAGGGCTCGTCAACATTGCGAGCGAACGCGTGTTTGTGTATACTATAGCAAACACAGTTCGATAGGAGGCGCCCCTATGCGATGGCTCCCCAACATCGACCAAGATCCCATCATCCTCGATACCATCTACTGGCACCAGCTCCCCACCCATCTCCAGCGCCGCTACGCTGGCCAGAGCCTCATGGGCCGGATCCACGCGCTCGACATCGGCGGCCAGGTGGTGTACCTGTGCGCCGAGGGTAGTCTGTTCGAAGAGGCTATTTGGCACAGCAGTCATCGCCTTAGCCTGTCGCACGATCGCGAGGTCATTGAGCTTATGAGAGGTGAGCCTCTTGGCAAAGCGGTATGATGAGCCCATTGCCCTCTACATGCCACAGGATCGCAACCCATTTTTCATCTGGCAGCGGAGACGTTATGATGTCGTTCGCATCGTGAACAGGTGGGTTAGGACAGCCAACTGGTGGAAGGGTAGTCAAGCGATCGACAATCAATACTTCAAGGTGCTCGCCAAACCAGCTCGCGAAGAGGCCATTGGACTTTATGAGCTCTGCTACGATCAGATCGGCAAGGCGTGGCGTCTCTTGAGGGTGCTGGACTGATGGGGGCTGGCGCCCCGCTTTGCCACGCCCCAGCTGTCTTCGTGGGCCGCACACATTCGCACAGTGGCAATAGACAAGCCCCTTGTAGAGCCTCTGACGTTTGGCCTACAGGGTGCCTTTTTTTGTGGGCAGGGGTATTACTATCTGCTTTTGACCAGGTATTTTGGGTACCCGACACCTCTATCTTCCATGTGGGGGATCAACTCCTCACTACGGCTTTTGTCTGCTTTGTTTGTGAGAACGAACATACACCATTTATGTCAATAGTGATAACTTTCACCCGTGTCTTAGTGTGCTACCCAATTGTGGAAATCGATTAATGAGGCAGGATTTTGCTCTAGAGGAAAGAATACCATGCTATATCTTCAGGGTGAAAGGGTGAGGCATGGTGAACCGTCGCCAACCACAGAAGGATCTGAAGATCCTCTGGGGGCTAGCCGCCGCCAGGTGCAGCTGCCCAACATGCAGAGTTGAATGTGTCGCTGAAGCTACTTCCGAGGACTCTGCTGCCGTGCTTGGCGAAATTGCACATATTGTGGCTCACAGTGACGACGGGCCCCGTGCCGACCCGCGCATGCCTCTCGATGAGCGAGACTGCTACGATAACTGGATACTGTTGTGTGCTCATCATCACGAGCTGGTTGATAGTCAGTCTGCAACGTATACTGTCAGCCTGCTGCGGCAGTGGAAAATGGACCATGAGGCATGGGTGAGGGATAGTCTCAGTAAGGAGATACCCAACGTTACCTTGGCCGAGCTTCATGTAGTTTGCGCCGCATTCGCTAATGGGCCCGCCCTGCCACCGACTGATGAGTTCATGATCACAACTCCAAGGGAGAAAATGGCCAAAAATGGGCTCACCAACAAAGTCCTGAACTTTCTTCAGATGGGGTTAGCGGCTGCGCCGCAGGTTGAGGAGTTTCTCAGGCAGATATCACAAATAGATGGGGATTTCCCAGAGCGGCTGAAGAATGGGTTTGTCCTGGAGTTTGAGAGGCTCGAGAGGGAAGGTCTGATGGGTGATGCTCTGTTCCTTGGTTTGTTCCGGTTTTGCGGTAGCTCTTCGAGGAACTTCCGTGAACAGGCTGCTTCTCTGGCTGTTCTGGCGCATCTCTTTCATACGTGTGAGGTGTTCAGACCATGATTCTGCCTACGAAACACATCCCCACAGAGTATTCATTAATTGGAATCGGCGCATGTATCTTGCGGGCAATGCCAAGATCATCGACGGTCTCGGTGCTGTGGGATCGTGTAAAGCGTCTTCCCGAAGTCGGAACGTTTGAGCGCTATGTCCTAGCTCTGACGTTCCTCTACGCGATAGGTGCCATCAGATATGAAGACGGCGTTCTTTGGAGGGATGAACATGATCCTAGCAGTCAGGTGTGATCAGCCCAGCTTTAAGAATGTCCATTTCGGAGCTGGCCTCAATGTTATCCTAGCGGAAAAAACGGATGAGTCATCTGATAAGGACTCTAGAAACGGGCTTGGCAAGACGACGCTAGTTGAGATCATTCATTTCTGCCTTGGAGCCAAAACGCGTAAGAATAAGGGGCTCCTCAAGAAACAACTGGACAACTGGACTTTCTCCCTGGACATTCTGCTTAGGTCCAGGGAGTATGCAGTTTCGCGTAACACAAGCAAGCCAGGCAGAGTAGTGATCGAGGGCGATTGGTCCAATTGGCCGATTAAACCGAAAGTTGATCCCGGAACGCGGACAGCATCGATGCCTGTAAGAGAGTGGAATACCGTATTGGGATGGCTATTGTTTGATCTTCCTGTTGAGTGTCTGGATAATGCCAGCAGATATGCACCTTCGTTCAGAAACCTCATATCATATTTCGCTAGGCGTGGCCGTGATGCGTTCAGTACACCTTTCGAGCATTATAGGAAGCAGAAGGAGTGGGAGAGGCAGGTAGATAACACCTTCCTGCTGGATCTAGGCTGGGAACATGCACAGCACTGGCAGCTCATAAAGGATACTGAGAAGGCGCTGAAGGATCTTAAGAAGGCCGCTAGCGACGATTTCTTCCCGAATTTGATTGGGTCAATCGGCAAGCTTGAGACCGATAGAATCCGTCTTGAGAATGAGATCACTAGTGGCAGGCAGCAACTTGATACCTTCAACGTGCATCCGCAGTATCACGATATCGAGGAGGAAGCTAGCTCCTTAACCTCATCCATCCATAAGCTGTCAAATGAAAACTTCCGTGACCACAGGCTCATAGACACGTACAGACAGAGTACTAGAGACGAAAAGCACACGGACCCGATCCAGGTCGAGAAGATTTATAGGGAGATTGGCTTAGCTTTCCCCGACATCGTTCTCAGACGCCTTCAGGATGTTGCTACCTTTCACGCCGCAGTTACAGCGAACCGTCGCGAGTTTCTCGCCGCAGAAATCAGTCAACTCGAAACTGCGGTGAAAGAGCGGGATGCACGGGTAAAGGCGTTGTCTGAGAAGAGATCATCCCTGTTGCGAGTACTCGAAAGTCATGGTGCTCTAGAGGAGTACCTAAGGTTGAATGAAAATCACGTGAGCAAAGTGGCGAGGCTTGAGTCTCTGAAACAGCGCATCGAAAGCCTTCGCAAGCTAGAAGAGGCAAAGAGCGCTCGGCAGATAGAGCAAGCCAAGCTGCATCTGGAAGCTGTTGCTGATCACGATGCGAGGCACAGTGCGCTGGAAGCTGCCGTTTCCGTTTTCAATGGCAACTCTGAGGCACTCTATCAAGCTCCGGGAAAGCTCGTTGTTGATGTGTCGCAGACTGGGTTCAAGTTTGATATCGAGATCGAGCGATCTGACAGTCAAGGCATCGAGCAAATGAAGGTGTTTTGCTATGATCTCATGCTGGCCCAATTATGGGCTAAGAAGGCCGTGGGACCGAGATTTTTGGTTCATGACAGCACCATCTATGATGGAGTTGACGAAAGACAAGTAGCACGTGCACTCGAGCTCGCTTGTAGGAAGGCTGGCGAATGCGGGTTCCAGTACATCTGTAGCATTAACTCAGATGATGTGCCATGGGAACTCTTCAACTCTTGCTTCAACCTGAAGGACTACATTCGGCTGACGCTGACAGACGCAAAAGAAGATGGTGGATTATTGGGGATACGTTTTTAGAGGACCATCCGCGGTGATGCCCCAATAGGGGAAAGGCGGGACAGCATAGAGACGCCGATCCGCTAATTATCCGCTAATAGGTCGTCAAAAAGCGTCGGTTTCCGGTTGATTGCGGCAACCCGCCATTGCCCAAAAACCCAACAGAACCATGGGCTTGCCCCATCTTGCCAATGACAGTCAAATGCACGTGATTTAGACTTAGGATCTAGTGCCTCACGGCGTAGGGGTTCAACTCCCCTCCCTCGCACCAACCTAGTAAGATAAGGGCCTGAGGGCCTTTTCTCTTTGTACTGACGAGGACGATTAGCCCAGGAGTTAGCCAGTGAATAGGCTAGTTCTGGGCTAATTTGCTGTTGTGCCCGTCGGTTGGTGAAGCGCTTGCTGACTGTTTGATGTATTTTGACGTACCATGTCGGTTTATTTGCTGTAGGCACAGGAAAAGCACCCAGCTGTGGTGAATTATGGACGCACAAAGTGACTAAGTGTATAGCCTGGACACCTGAATACAGTGATCTTGATGTACACGGCAAACCTATCGAAAGGTGGGGACGCAAAACCACGGGCCTAAGGCTAGTCAGATAGCTATGGTAGCCGGGTTGCCAGACAAGAGGACTCTACGTTCTTGTCATGGCGTGACAAGGGCGTTTTTTGATGCCCAGCGGATGTTGGTCCCAGTTGGCAGCTACGCCCCAACAATTGCGGTGCCCCTGACCAAAGCTGTTGGAAGGATATGAGAAAATGAGTCTAGTGTCCGACGAAGTGAGGAAGTTTGCACGGCCTGTTCCAGTTAGCTGCCTTGTTCCAGGTGACAGGCTAGCACACGATGTATGCCTGAGGAATGGTGTCCTATTGGTCAGAGCAGGTGCGCGGCTTACCCGGGCCACAATCAACACGCTGATCGAGATAGGACCAAAGGCCGTAATGGTCGACCTCCGCGCTTTATACCGGCGATCCATAGCTCAATCAAAGCTCATGATGAGAAAGGCAGCGGAAGGTAAGCCACTTTCAGTCTCAGAAGTTGAGGCAGTCGTTCAGCCCTTCGTCGTCGAGACCCAGAGAGAATCCAACATCGTAAGGCTCCTGAGTCAATTAGAGACTCAGGACGAGTATACCTTCCAGCATACCGTGAGCATCGGAGTACTATCAATGGTGATAGGGGAGTGGCTGGGTCATTCTGGCCCAGAACTGTCCGATATTGCGGTGGCTGGCACGCTTCACGATATTGGCAAGAGCCAGATCCCAAAGGACATCATCTACAAATCTAGTCGGTTAACAAAGACCGAGTTCGATATCATGAAGAGGCACCCAAAGCTCGGCCTTCGGATACTTGAGTATTCCGGTGGCTACAAAGATTGCATCAAGCAGGCGGTGCTACAGCACCATGAGAGGCTGGATGGTTCGGGTTACCCGGATGGGGTGGGGGGTGATGAACAGCATCCCTATGCCAAGATCGTGGCTGTTGCCGACGTATACCATGCCATGACTTCGAAGCGACCGTACAAAGGCAAGAGTAGTCCATATACGGTCCTTGAACATCTACAGGAAAGCATCGGGACACTGGACGCCAGAACCGTGCTAGTTTTCATTGACCGTATGCTGCAATGTCTAGCTGGGTGCCAGGTCGCCCTCAGTGATGGGCGCATTGGCGATGTGGTGTTTGTCGATAGGAACCATCTGGGACATCCTGTCATCCGTGTGGGGCAGGACATAATTGATCTTCAGGAGCGTGAGGATCTGGCCATAACGGAAGTGGTTAAACTACAGGATGGCATCTAGTATACCGGGCAGAGCTTGTCTCTGCTCGGTATTTCTTTCTTCTGTACCTATCACGATACCGCCGTGATCAGACACGACGAAGTCTGTCGCATCCAGGCAGATGAAGTAGATCCCCCCAGAATCCGCGTCTATGTTAGCGAGTCTGTGCTAAGATACTGCATCGTGGAGAGTATAGAGAGAGAACCGCCACAGCTTGCTAGAGCGTGGTGGCACAGAAGTTGGGGGGTAAGGGTCTTGCATCTGCGCTATGCCAAGCAGCACCCGTATCGGGTGCTGCTCGTTCTGATTTGCCTGGCTCACTTTGCCGTCAACGCCTATTTGGTCAGCAGTCTGGGCGATCAGTTCCTGCTCGGCGATCTGGCGACCATGAACAACGACGATGTGAAGTACATCCGCAGTGCCTGGACATTAGTGGAGACGGGGCGGCTGACCTACCACGACCCCAATGCCCCGACGGTCTTCATCATGCCGGGACACACGTTCGTCCTGTCGGGGTTGATGCTGTTCTTTGGCCGAATGGGTGGAGTGATGGCCTTTCGGATGCTGCAGGCTATGCTCCAGTCGTTGTCGATCGCTCTCACCTTCGCAATCGGGGTGGAAGCCTTTAGCCATAGGGTCGCCCTGCTCGCCTGTTTGCTCAGTGCTCTGTATCTGCCCAACTACTCCAGCACGGGCCTGGTCCTCACGGATGTGGAATTCAAGTTTGTCTTCTTGTTGTTGGTCTACGTCTCAGTGCGTGCTATCAGGAGCAAGTCTAGTCATTGGTACGCGATCGGGGGCCTCGTGTGGGGAGTAGCCTGCCTCTTTCGTCCTACCATTGCATTATATCCAGCTGCCATCCTAGTGGTCTGGCTCGTCCAGCGTTATCCCTTGCGAGATATGCTAAGGTGTGCGGCGGCCACAATCGCGGTATTCGCTTTGGTGATGATGCCATGGTGGCTGAGGAACGCCTATGCGTTTCATCGGTTCATCCCTCTGACCCTGAGCTCAGGTAATCCCTTTCTGCAGGGGACCTATGTCGAATACGATCAGAGCCGCGACTACGTACCGTACAACCAACCGACCGAAGGTAAGGACGCCATTGAGGTCAACGAGATCGAGATGGCGACCGCCAGAGAGCGATTACAGACCTACGTTCCTCAGCACCCACTGGCTTACCTGCGTTGGTATACCGTCGGCAAGGCGTGGCATCTCTGGTATGACTCGTATTACTGGAAGGAGGTCCTGGGAGTTCCCAGGCATCTGGTGGACAAGTCCCATCGCTTTGTCTTAGCCCTAGGGCTACTCGGGTGTCTGGCAACTATCCGCCGACTAAGGAATACTGGGGCATTGCTCTTGCTTTCGGTCATGGCATACTTCACGCTATCCTATCTACCGTTCTATACCTTTGCGCGCTATGCCTATCCCGTGATGCCTTTTGTGACCCTGTTTGCCTCACACGCAGCAGCAGTCTTGGCCATGAAGATTGCCCGGGGTAGATCTGGTCAGCGAGCAAGAGGTGCTCAAGAGGGCATTGTGGAAGGTGGTTGACTTGTGAAATAGGCGAGCCTATCCCTCATGAACTGAACTGCCCCGGAAATCAGACATTGAATCAACAGAGCCTCCTGTTGTCGGATGACTACGACAGGAGGCTTTTTGATCCCGATCCAGTTTCTCGATATAGGGCGCATATTGTCGCTGGTGTATAAGTAGGATGTAACGGCTGATCGTGAAGCTGGCCCATGGAAAACGGAAACGCGTGGTAGTCTTGAGCAGATCGCTGGTCCTGAGTCAGGAGGGAGCTAAGTGTCTGTGCGAAAACCAACCCAGGTCACAGGCCTTACCATTGCCGATCCCGGTTGGTCTGGATTGTACAAAATCGCTGGGGCATCTGCACTATTCATGGCCATGATCATCCCGATACAGTCTATCCTGTTTGCGGCTTGCTCCCCGCCGCTTAACGGCAGTGTATTGGATTGGTTCACACTGTTCCAAGAGGACTGGCTCCTTGGACTCCTGTCGTTTGAGTTCCTCATGATTGTCTACACTATCCTCTCGCTGCCAGTTGCTCTTGCCCTGTACGCCGCGCTTAGGGGGATAGACCACTCCCTCTCGGCGATCTTCCTGGTTCTTAGCGTTGTAGGAGTGGTGCTATTTGTTACGGCCAGACCAGTCTTTGAGATGCTCTCGCTAAGCAGTCAGTACGCTGCTGCGACTACAGATGCACAGCGGACTGTCTTCCTCTCATCAGGTCAGATGATGCTTGCTCTCTTCAATGGAACTGCTTTCCACGTGAACTACGTAGTCGGCTCGATAAGTGGTCTCATCATCTCGATTGTCATGCTCAGGAGTGCCACCTTCAGCAAGACGACAGCATACGTGCGCATTCTCTCTAGCGTACTGGATTTCGGTCTCTTTGTACCAACCATCGGCCTCTATATCTCCCTGTTCTCTGTTGTCTTCCTGCTGGTATGGAACATTCTTGTGGCGAAAAGGCTAATTGAGCTCGCAAGGCACTAGCAGGTAAGTATCAGAGGTGTGATGATAGAGCTTGGCTCTCCCTTGCCTTACCTACCTGTGCCGAGTGTAGCCACGATTTACCTGTGTAGCCAGGAAACCCAACCTGGAGGATTGCTTCTTGATAAAGACCACTGCATATGCAGCGGTTTTTTGGATGTGCGCCCGGCATGGGCGTTGTCTATATGGCGAAAGTCCAGAACGGCGAGGATAGCGAAGCCGTTAGCCTAAGGCAAGGGCTGGTCGTAGACTGCGTCTGCTGCTGCCTATGCAACCTAGGGGTCCATCGCGAGGTGGAATCTGACGGAAGCCGGCGGAAAGTCTCCGGCCCGAGGATCACAATCCTCGATTGAGGCCGCGATAGTTGGACGAGCTTACAACACAAAGTGAAGTTCCAGCTAATTCAGGGCTTTCGTAGCAAACGGGGCGGGTAGATGGAGAGAAGGGCAACGTTCTTACCGGGAAAAACCTGCCGAAAGGCCGAGAATCTCGGTAAACCGCATCGCGAGATGCGATCGGGCGGCAGGCGTCAGCAGAGGCCATAGTAGTCGAGTAAGGGACGCCCGAAAGACGAAGGGCTGAACACAAAGTGAGGGAAGATCATGGCGCCTTCGCGAACCGAGCAGCCACAGCAGAATATACAGATCAACCTCTTATGCAGTTGCCTGAAATACGAAGAGACCATCCCTGATCGAAAACTCGTACATGCCATCATACTTTTCCACCACATGAGCCATACTTTTTGTGCCAAAACCATGCCCCTGCTCTCTTGATATAGGGAACCCTTGGTAGAACACGGGTTGTGTCTGATAACTGTTGCGAATGTCGATGCACAGCTTGTTATTCTTGGAGTACATACGCACCCTAATGCAGCGTTTGCTACTGTCCGCTACTTGTTCGCTGGCACCTATGGCATTTTCCAGAGCATTTAACAGCAAACTGCATAGATCAGGTACCGCGAACTTACCAAAGTCCACAGTGGAAACGCTGATTTCACTGTGGATATTTCTTTCTGCTGCTTTCGCAGCATAGGACGAGAGGATCAGGTTTACAGACTCATTCTCCGAGTATCGTAACACCCTGGTATTGTCGATACCCTCGCAGACTGTGGTTATATATGAGCGCGCCTGCTCCGGATTGCCTTCCAGAATGCAAGCGTTCAGGTAATTCATGTGGTGCCGTATATCATGACGGTAGATGGCGGTTTGCTCTTGAGATTTTCTGAGTGTTTCTATTTCCGCCTTGGATTGGTCAGCCAGAACCTTGAACAGCGCCTGTTCGACCTCAACTTCTTTCTTTTCATAGAGAATCTTGAGGTAAGCAATCGAAAAGATGAAGTATATAACCACCACCGCTGCATCCATGAGTTCAACGATGGCGGCGCCGCCTTGATACAGCAGATTTGTGTAAACCGTGAGGACATATTCAAGCACGTAGTATATGAGCGGCACCAAAATGAAAAATCTTAATACCGTGCTACTTTCAAACTTCAATCGAGCCACATTAGGAGATACGTACCTGACAATGACTACTAGAAGGGGTATGGTGATCAGAATCTGAACGAGATATGAGACCCCCGTATTGTAGCTCCAGAAATAAGAAACCGCAGTTCCAATCCACTTTCTGGGCGTGCAAAAGAGATACGCGGAAAGAACCGAAATACCGGCAATATAGGAACTTCTTCGGTAATAGTGCTTCAGTAGCAGAAACAACGGAAGATGGGTCAGGAACGGATATGATCTAAACAGGAACTCCTCTCCAAAGATTAAAAATGCAATAATCTGAGCGAATCCTAAAGTGAGAAATACCAGGGCATATTGCTTTATGTTCTCTTTGATCCCGATATCTGCGAAAGAAAGAGACAATGTAGTTCCAAAAAAGAGGACAAAGCCAAAGTTCATTATGGCTAAATGATGCATCCTACTCCCCCTCCATTTGAAAGGACAGGTACAGACGCTTTATCTCCCGCGCTTTCCCTTGGGAAATCGGGACAGACGAAAGCGTTTGCAGAGTCACCCCATGATCACCAATAGTATCTATATACCGCATGTTAACAATATACGAACGGTGAGTCTTGACGAAGCATCCAAATCTCAGCAAGGTCCCACAGACAGATGCAAAGGATTCGGTACATTCGATTACTTTACCAGACCGGAGGTGGTACAAAACATTTCTGCCAATGACCTCTGCAAAAACTAGATTGGCAATCAGTATCCTCTGTATCCCCTCATTACTCTTTACGATGATTGCATCATCTTCTTCTATCTTAATCTGTTCCAGCGCCTCACTAAGGGTAGCGAAGAACTTTTCCTTAGACACCGGCTTTAACACATAGTTGATCGCTTTCACCGAATAACTATCGAAAGCAAACTCCGATGAGGATGTAAAGAACACAATCGGCGCGGTTTTGTCAACCATACGGATTTCCTTTGCGACATCAATGCCCGTAAAGCCCGGCATAATGATGTCCAAACAGTATATATCAAACTGCTTGCCTTTTCCTAAGGCCGAGACCAAATCAAATCCATTTGCAAAGACGCCGTATTCGCAGTCCATGTTTTTCGACGTTCTGTATAGGTTTATGAGCTGTACCATATTGGATAGCTCGTCAATGTTATCATCACAGACTGCAATTTGTAGCACAGATAGACCTCCATTACTTTTTTTCGCCAAGATAAGTTTACCTTAAAGTCGTATCCGAAACTATGATTCATGTAGAAAAACTATGTACCGCGTGAAGAGATGGCGAACATGCCAAATCAAAACTACAAAGCCTGCCTTCTTTCGCGGAGGCAGGCTTAACGATCTTAATGGGAGCGTTTACGTATCGGATGGGACCCATTCCGCTCATCCGAAGAGGGGGGATTGTAGGTTGTTTTGACGTCATCGTCTATATCACCATAGAAAGATTATCACTAAGAACGATCGCATGAACGACGTTACATGTCGAATAATCATGGCTCGTGCAGAAAAATCTATGTTTCATGCAGTGAGCGGCCTCTTGTTAGGACTGTCTGATAGACTAACAATGTGAGTTAACGTGATGTAAGGAGGAGCAACCCTATGAGCAAGAGGCCTATGAGTATTCTGCTGACCTTGGGCATGGTGCTGATGCTGCTGCTAGCGACAGCCCCTGTACAAGCCGCTGGTACCACCAGGACGTTCAACTTAATCTCCTATTCCCTTGAGATCACAGATGTTTATGCGACGGGTAGTTCCTATGGTTATGATCCGATTGGCCAATACTATTTCACCCATGTTTACGTACCGGCTGGTGCTACCATAACGGTCAAAAATGTGGATTATAGTAACGTATACTCTCAGATCTCAAGATATCTTCTCTGGCCGTTTAATGAGATGAATCTATCGGTAGGTTTGGATGAGGCACGTCCAGAATACGCCTGTGAATACGAAGAAGCCATCTATGTAGAGTTTCAAGAGGGAAGCCCTATCACTGTCCAAGAATTTTATGAGTATACTTTCGATGGTACCGATGGCGCTGGTGAGACCGATACCACTCGTAATAGCAACTTTTACATTGTAAGGGTCTTCGGCCTCGATGATGTGGAGTTGGCTAAGATCGGCGGTCCCCAGCCAGCCCCCAAACCGATCCCACCTGCCGGCTCGATCCTTGCCACGCCGAGCAAAACGGAGTTTGTTGTGCGAGGCAAGATGTTCGATAACCCGCAACAAGTAAAGTCAGCGTATACGATCAATCAGACCAACTACTTGCAGCTTCGCGGCATCGCGGCAGTACTTAACGATACCGCAGCGCAGTTTAATGTAGGTTGGGACGGCGAATATGTCGTGATTGAACCAGGCAAGCCGTTTAGCGGTACGGTTACCGGGGGTAGGATGCGCGACACAATGGATCTCCGGCGGAGCGATCTAAAGTTCAAGATGAATGGCGAAGTCTTCTCGTTTTCGGACGCCTGGTTGATCAACGGCAGTACCAACTACATTCAGCTGCGTGAGTTCGCTCAGAAGCTCTCCGGTACGGCGTCACAGTTTAATGTGTACTGGGATAGTGCGGCCAACCAGGCGGTTATTCAACCCGGGGCGCCATATGTGGGAGTAAAGTATGAGAAACCCGTGACTGTGCTTAAGCAAGTGACGGTTGATGAGGGTCTTCTACCGAGCGGCGAGTACTATTTGCAGATCTTTGGCAAGTACGTTTACCCTGTATGGGGGAGCGATTACTGGCTAGAGCTCCATGATAAGAGGCCTGAGAAGCCGTTCACTATTACGCTGATAAGTAACGATGACGACCGCGGGCCAAAGTACTCCATCGCCTATGACGGAAGATATATTATGCTGCCGGGGTCTGTGGAAGGAAAGCAGTTGGTATCGACAGCGAGCAGCCAACCTCATTATTGGCGGATCAACATGTATTCCTCATATGGCACCATCAGGGACTATCTCAAGCAAAAACTGGTGGTCAACGCCAGCGGCAAGTCAAGCGCGAACGGTACGTTGATCATCGGGTGGACACATACCGATGTACCTGACAATGCCAAGATCACATTCTGGACCGAGGATACCCAAAATGGTGTAACGACAGTGGCGTATGTTCAGTCCTATCCCACAAAGACTAACTACAAGGTCGGCGAGGGTTTTGACGCCACCGGCCTGAGCGCGGTTATCGATGAAGGAGGGGTCCTCCGCGGCGTCAATGATCAGATCACCTTCTATACTTCGAAAACGGTGGAACTGACACAGGGTCGCCCGTTCCAAACCGAAGGTAAGAAGGTGGTTGAGATACGGTATAAAGGCACGAAGATTGCGGAATACGACATCGTTGTGACGGTGGATTAGTCAAGGGGATGATACGAGCTGAACTGAACCTTGGAGATTGGACACGGAGTTAAAAGAGCCTCCTGTTGTAGGATGACTACGACAGGAGGCCTTTGCATGCGTAAACTGCCGTCGGAAAACACCTTATCACCCTTTCCGTGGATTCTCAGTTGGCACCAACCCCAACGATGAAACAGGCACACGTGCTCACTGAGGGCTACACCATCGTCGATAGCCATGAGCGCATCTGCTCGAGCCGAAGCTGACACCGCTTAAAGAGCGGTGTCATGGTTTAGTTCAATCCGAAACCATGATTCATGTCGTAAAAACCATGTTTCATGCAGCGAACGGTTCTTTCACGGGATATTTGCTAGATTGAACTCGGTGAATGAGCCTACACAAGTTAGCCGAAAGTGGAGGAGTTGATTATGTTGCCAACTTTCATCGTCATAATCGCAATGGTTGTGGTCATTGGTCTATGGATAATCTCCACCCAGCGCAGACTGGTGGTGCTCGATGAGAATGTCGGCAATGCCATGAGCCAGATCGGGGTGCAGCTTTCAAGCCGCTTCGATGCTCTGACAGCTCTCTTGGATCTGGTAAGGGGCTATGCCAAACACGAGAGTGAAACCCTGATCGAGACGATCAAGTCGAGAAGAAGCGTGATTACGGCACGATCCACACCGGATGAGGTGCTTCGCCAGGAAGGGATCCTTTCTGAAGCATTGGGCAGGATTGCCATGGTCTCGGAGCAATACCCCGAGTTGAAAGCCAACCAGGGCTATATCAAGACAATGAACGCGGTCGAAACCTATGAAAACATGGTGCGCACCAGCCGCCTGATATACAACGATAGCGTCACCAAACTGAACCGTGAGATCCGCATGCTGCCGGTTTCCCTGATTGCGGGGACGTTAGGCTTTCGGCAACGAGTGTATCTGGAGGAGCAGACGGCTAAGGCCGATATGCCAAGAGCGAAATGAGTCGTGCGAAGATGGTCCATGCATATCACCCAGAGGGGCTGGATGGCACTGACCGGGGCGGAACTCATGAATCGGTGCTGGACTGGAATACTGACTAGCGCTTTGAAGGGAAGGCACGGAGATGCGGAATTCATTACGCCGGACCGTGGATATGGGATCTGCTTGGGTCGCTCAGGCGGCAGAACGAGATAACTGGAACAAACAGGAGGGATATATTATGGGCTTGTTCTCTAAGAAACCCCCTTGCCCCATCTGTGGTGGCAAGATCTCCTGGTTTCTACCATCGAAAATCGAGGGCGAGTATATCTGCGACACCTGTTTCAGCAAAATCGACATGGAAACCGACATGCAGGCTCATCTCACCATGCAGGGGTTCAAGGATTACTTGGCGTTCTACGATCAGAATCAGCTGCTGAGAGATCAGTTCGTTGTTTCCGAGCGCATTGACTCTGGTCTTTGGGACACCAAAGCTATTTTCGACTTTCAGAACAGACTGTTCTGCATGAGCAGTAACCCGGACAAGACAGTATTTGCAGGCAAGCATCTGACATCCTTTGCCATCAGGGAGGACGGCACACCCCTGTTCGAGGGATCTGCAGAGGGCATCAAGCGCTATACCAGCACCGTACCGGAACGCGCCATGGCGCTTGCACCGCTGATCACTCAGTTCATGATCAACCGGCAGCTGGCCCGCGCCATCGACAAGATGGACGGCGACCAGGAGCGTCGAACAACACCGATGCAGTATTTTGATCTCCCGGAGCCCTTTAAGGCGTTTAACGTGGAACTGCATTTCGAGCATCCCTACTGGACAGTGATCAGATGCGACATGGACGGCCCCAGATTCTGCAACGACCGCCCGGATGTGAATGACTACCTCCACTCATACCAGCGCAGCAGTGAGGAGATAGCGAAGCTGGTCTATGCCTTGAAGATGGTGGCATTTCCCGATGCACCGGAGCAGTCCATCGGTCTTGGTACAGCGGGAGCACAGGTGGTACCTCCGAACTTCGCACCTCCTGCCGATCCCATCGAGGAGATCAGAAAATACAAGGCTCTAATGGAGGATGGAGTCATCTCTCAGCAGGAGTTTGACGCTAAGAAAAGGCAGCTGCTGGGGATCTGAAGACCATCGCCATGGTGACAGCGTGACGTGTTCAGTCTATCGCCCAAGGAGAAAGGAGGGGATACCATGACTTACGCCTGCGAGGACTGCGGCTTCTTGTTCTACCGTGCGGGAGCGGTAAAGGACTGCCCCTCTTGCAATAAGGCTCATATTCGCCCCACTACCTGCGAGGAAACCCGAAGGCTACAGGAGCTTCTGAAACAACGACTAGCAGCTTTCCGAGTTAGGGAGGAACAAACCAGGTGAAGAGACGATACCGGTGGCCGTGGTATGTGTCCTTAGGTGACTACACTTATGTAACCGTGGTTAAGGGGATCATACCGCGCTTCATCGGCTGCTGGGACACCAGTAACGGGCATGTGGGAGGAGGGATTGCCACGAGAATCAAGATTCGCTTGCTCATCGTAACTGGCGTTATTCTTGCCTTATTGACTGACTTCTGCCCCACTGTGATGGGGGCCGTTGATGGTTCTTGGCGCGGATACAGAATTGTCACCGTAATCAGTTCTGGTAGCAAAGTTGAGAGCGATCTCGATAGGGATATCGCGCCACCGGTTGATGAGAAGCAACCAGTGGAAGATGTGATTGCACCCGCTGCGGGTGATGGGGTCATCCGCGTCGGGGTGATTGATTCCGGCATCTCATCCAAAGCTGGCCTCAATGTCGTGGATGGGCGCAATTACCTTACTGACGAGAGCTTCTCCGTCGATCACACGGGACACGGCACTGCTCTTGCATCGATCATCGCGGCTGCAACCCCCGACGCAGAGCTGATCTCGCTCAAGATATCAGCCACAGGAGCCATCACGACCGCAGAGGTCGCGGCGGCAGCGATAATCGGCGCTGTGGATGAATTCCAATGTGACATCCTGCTTTTGGCGTTCGGTCAGTCCGACACCTTAGTGCTCAGGCAGGCGGTAGAATACGCGGCCAGTCGCGGGGTGGTGCTGATCGCGGCGGTAGGTAATGAAGGGCAGACGTATAAGCGGAACAAGCTGTATTATCCAGCTGGGTATGACCAAGTGATCGGAATCGGTGCTACAGACGTGCACGGCGAGGTGGCGCCTTTCTCGCAGCGGGCAGGCGTATCATTTGTCAGCTGCGGTGAACGATTACAGGCCTTAAACGTGGACGGGCAGGCAGTGACGGTGACGGGAACCTCGTTTTCGGCGGCAGCAGTCGCTGGACTGGCTGCGCAGCTCAAAATGGAGGCAGCCGAGCCATTTCGCGCCTACCTGCACAGCGTAGCCGAAGATAAGGGGCCCATAGGCTATGACAACGGTTATGGATTTGGGTCAATCGATCCAACGATTGGGGGAGAGCATGCATGCCTAGAAGAGTGACTAGACTGATCCAGTTGGTGCTGGCTATGGTCGCTACCATGGCTTTGGTCTTCGGTACTTCCACCCCAACTTATGCGGTCAGCTATGGAGTTAATCTACTGACAACCACCGACACGACCACCGGTAGCGGTAAAACGATGGAGTATTCACAGACCATCGCCCTTAGTTCGGCTGATATCATCCGGGCTAATAAGGGGGATCTAGTCTATGTCGCCAATGTCCATATCGGGGCCAATGGCAGTCGAACGGTGACAGCGAAATTAACCGTGCAATGCAAGGATGCATCCGGAACGGTGCTGGCGGAGTTTGCGAAAAGTGACAAATCTTACTGGGTTAAGCATGCTAGCTATGACTGGAACAGTGGAAGTAAAGCAGTGCCCAAAGGCACGACCCAGATCACGTACTATGCGTATGTGGCTATTGGTACCAAGGGAAGCCTCGAGTTAGAGAATATGTCGTTAATCATTAGAGATGAACTGAAGCCGGCCTTTGCCACAGCCACACTCTATGCCATCAATGGGATTGCCATCCCCGCCGGGGGGTCAGTAGCCGGGACATACCCCGCTGGTACCACGCTCCGCTACGCCGTGAAGTTCGATGAACCGGTGATTGTTACTAGCGCTGGTACGTTCAATGTGTCCTTGAGCGGTACGACATCAGCTGCCACCTACAAAGGGCAGAGTGCTGACAAGATGACGCTTTACTATGACTATGTCATCCCCACATCAGGCGTTGTCAGCGACAATGCCTCCGTGAAGATGAGTTCGATCTCTGGCCTGACCGTGCGAGATGATGCAGGCAATTCCACCACAGTAGATCGAAGCCTAGCCGACGGGTATGGCCTCTACATGGACAACAAGCCGCCGGAGGTCAGCAGTTTTACGACCACTGCCAGCGCCAATGCCTGCTATACCAGTGGCGATAAGATCACCTTCAATGTCGAGTTCCATGAAGCGATCACGGTAACCGGTAGTCCGTCCATCTCCCTCTCCAATGGCCGATCTGCTGTTTACACAGCCGGCAGCGGTAGCCAAACGAACTTGGCGACCTTCATCTATACGGTTGGCATCGACGACAGCAATACCGACCAACTAACCATTACCGGTGTGAACTTTGCCGGGATCGTGGACAAGGTCAATCAGCTAGCCCGCTACAGTGCCAACGCTTATAACAGTTTCTTAAACAACTATCGCGTACAGATCGATACCTACGCACCCACTGTCACCATGAGCGATCCCGGCACGGACTGGCATGACCGAGACTACATGGTGTACCTCACGGCTACTGATGCGGCTGGCTCGCTGAACGGCAGCGGTGTTGACGAGCTGTACTCAGTATGGACGACCAATGCCGGTGACAACCCACCAGTCTTCCCAGTTAATCCCAATGTCGGTAGCAGCAACACCGTCTCCGCCCCAGTCCAAAGTGGGACGTACTACCTCTGGGTGAAAGCGGTCGATCGAGCAGGGAATACCAGTGCGACCAAAGCTCCTTACGTTTACAAGTATGATTTAACACCACCTTTGGTGGTGGTCACCCCGCAGACCATCATCGGCTATCCAGGACTAGCTGGTGTAACCGTGACTGTGAGCGACAATGAATCTGGTGTAGCCAGCCAAACGTATGTCTGGCAAGATGCAGACGCTGCGACGGTGGTCAGCGGTGATCTGTCAGACGGTATCACCTACCCCAGTACTGATGGTGAGTACAGTCTGATCGTGACTGCTAAGGACCATGTGGGCAATCAGACGATTACCACTGTAGAGAACTTATACATCGACAAGACTCAACCAGTGGTCTCGTTCACGCCTGAGAGTGAAGGCGAATACAGAAAAGAGCATGCAGTAAGCGTAGCCTTGGTCGATGAAAAGTCTGGTATAGCCAACTATGCCTATCAGTGGACAACCTCCCCAGTACCGGTCGTCACCGATGACGGCTGGATTACCACAAAAATGACTGAGTTCGCTTCCCCCACCAGAGCATCCGGAAGCTACTACCTGCAGATTCGTGCAACCGATGGCGCGGGTAACACCAGCTATGCTGTCAGTGGCGTCTTCAATCTGGACAATACTGCGCCGATGATCACCATCTTTCCTGATGGCAAGCTTTTTACAATGGGGATAAGTGAATATGAGATTGGCATCATCGCCGAAGACAGTGTTACCCCAACTGCTGACCTGAGGGTGCATTACGCGTTCAGCACCGCCGAAACGCCCGAAGGTCTATCCTGGCAGCCGCTTACGAGCAGCACCGTGACCCTCTCTAAGCCGAGTGCCATCACCTATCTATACATCCAAGCTACGGACCTGCTTGGCAACACCGCCGAGTACAAATCTGCGCCCTTTATCGTTGACAAAACGGCTCCAACGGGGAGCATCACCAGTAGCGGTGGGCAGTACCTCAACTCTTCACCGATCAACCTCGCCTTCGCAGCGTCGGATGATTACACGGTCGAGGTAGTAGATCTGGAGATGCAGCTGATCGTTGACGGTGTCGCTGATAGTTGGTCGCCCTTTGCCACCGAGAAGTCCGTCAGTTTCGCACCGATCGAAGGCGTGCATACCATCTCGGTTCGATATCGCGATCTCAGCGGTAATATCTCGGAAGGATACAGCACCAGCTTCATCTATGATGTGACTCCACCTACCATCAGCATCGACTATGAACCTATGTCAGCCACCAACACCTCGGTCACCGCGATGGCGAGCACGGCGGAACCGGACCTGATCGTCGGCGCGAGCAGCTACACCTTCGTCGATAACGGCAGCTTCAGCTTTACAGCCACTGACCTCGCAGGCAATGTTGCAGTGCAGGAAGCGAAGGTTACTTGGATCGATAAGACCGCACCGACGGTGACCTTCACCTCTCCCCAGTTCGACAACAAAAGGCATAAAGCCGTCTCGGTGACCATCTCCGCCCTAGATAACGCCAACGGTGTGAGATCCCTTCAGTATCGTTTTGTCCAGGACGGCGTCGATCCAGGTGAATGGCTGAACTGCGATAACGGTGCAACGGTTAACCTCGCCGCTGTGGACGGCCTCTACCGTGTCGAGGCTAGAGCCGTCGATGGTCTTGGTAATGAGGGGACGCAGCTGAGCGGAGCCCTCTATCTGGACAACACTCCTCCCAGCGCCAGCGTTTCGTATCTACCAGCTACTCGCACCGCTCAGGATGTGCAGGCGATACTCAGCCTGAGTGAGGAGGCAACGATCACCAATAACGATGGGAGCAACATTTACATCTTCAAGGATAACAGCAGTTTTTGCTTTGAGTTTGTGGACGAAGCCGGGAACACCGGCAGCCAGGTAGTCACCGTCACTTGGATCGATCGGACCATCCCGACCGCGATCATCACTGTCAAGGATTTGGATGGTGAGATAGTGGACCCGGAGCGCTGGGTCAATCATGATCTGTTGGTGACCATCGAGCCTTCTCAAGGAGCAGTGGTGACCAATCCAACCTTCAAAGGTCGGGTCATTGGCAGCGCACCCGATGCTAAACTGTATGATGCCGACACTAATACTTATTTGCTGAGTAGTTACGGTGTGTTCAGCTTTACTGTGCTTGATCGTGAGACCGAGATGAAGCAGCAGCTATCGCTTACGGTCCATATCGACCAGACAGCCCCGGTACTCAAAAGTGAGCTTCACATCCCCGCGAGCTGGACCAATGGCGATGTGACGGTCACTATCACCGTTGAGGATGACTTCTCAACCGTTACCTATGAGAAGGGGAATACTCACACCTTCACCGACAACGGCAGCCATACCTTCTATTTCACCGATGCCCTTGGCAACCAGGGTGAACATACCGTCATAGTCACCACCATTGACAGGGAGATCCCCGTGCCCGCCATCACCTATACGGTAAACGGAGAGGTCTATGATGGTACGCCCACCAACCAAGACGTGACAGCGACTATCACCTTGGAAAGCCGGTCGCCTGCCTTTGTCACCAACAACGGTGGCAGGAACACCTATGTCTTCACAGGTAACGGCGAGTTTACCTTTGAGTTTGCTAACGCCGCTGGCAATCGCGGGAGCTGCGTGGCCAGGGTGGATACGATCGATAAGACTCCACCGACGGTAAGCTTCTCATCAACTGCCTTTGATGGCAAGCAACATCAGGCTGCTTCCATCTCCTTCACCGCCCTGGACGCTAACGAGATCTCTGCCATACAGTATCGCTTCGTCCAAGACGGTGGTACAGCCGGCAACTGGCAGGACTGCCAGAATGGGTCAACGGTAAGTCTCGATCAGGTGGACGGCAAGTATTATCTTGAGGTCAAGGCGGTTGACGGTGTCGGCAATCAGATCATTAGCCGGAGCGAGGGATTCTATCTGGACAACACCCCTCCGGTAGCCAGCATCCAGTATTCACCCAGCACTAGGACCGCCCGCAATGTAACTGCTGTGGTGAGCTTCAACGAGCCCGCCTCGGTTACCAATAATGGTGGCAGCACCAGCTATCTCTTTACTGATAACGGCGATTTCACCTTCGCGTTTGAAGACGAGGCTGGAAATAGGGGCTCGCAGACGGCGCAGGTTACCTGGATCGATCATAACTACCTCGAGGCCACCATCACCCTGCGTGACACAGATGGCAACCCTGTTGCGGAAGGCACATGGGTCAGTTGTGATCTATTGGTAACCATCACCCCGCCTGAGCAGACGGAGATTAGCCATATAACCTGGGAAGGTAAGGCGATTGAGACGGTGGAGGATAACACCTATACCTATTTAGTTACTGACTACGGTGTGTTAAGCTTCACTGTCCTTGCCACGGCCACTGGGGTGGAGAGCGTAGACAGTTATACAGTGCGTATCGATAGAACCGCACCCGATGTCATCAGTGAACGACATACTCCTGAAGGTTGGACCAATGGCGATGTGACAGTCACCATTACTGCAGGGGATAAAGTCTCAGCTGTTACCTATTTGAATGGAAACTCGCACACCTTCACCGAAAATGGCAGCTATACCTTCTATTTCGAAGACGCTCTTGGCAACCAGGGTGCGTATACCGCCTACGTCAGTAACATCGATAAGTCTGAACCGATTGCCAGCGTCATCTACACGGTGAACGGTGTCACCTATGACGAAGGACCCACCAATCAGGATGTAGTGGCGACCATCGACTTTGTCAGTCCAGCACCTGTCACAGTCACCAACAACAACGGCAACCCTAATTACACCTTTACCGCTAACGGTGAGTTTACGTTCCAATTCATCAACGCAGCCGGAACGCGCGGCAGCTACACTGCTAGGGCGACTCAGATCGATAAGACTCCACCGCAGGTGTCATTTACCTCGCCGCATTTTGATGGTAAGCACCGTCAAGAAGTCGCAGTGACGATTAACGCTGCTGATGCCGAGAATGGGTTAGCTTCCCTAGAGTATCGTTTTGCTGCGGATGATGGACCAGTGGGCGGCTGGCTTGCCTACACCGACGGTGAACAAATAACCCTGAACCAGGTGGATGGCCGCTACCGGTTGCAGGTCAAAGCCATCGACGAAGTTGGTAACGAGGGCATCAGTCAGAGTGAGTATCTCTATCTTGACAACACGGTTCCGATCGCTACCTTTGAGTACCTGCCGGCCAATCGAACTGCTCAGAACGTACAAGCCATTATCAGCTTCAATGAAGTTGCGACCATCATCAACAATGGCGGCAGCAGGAGCTACGTGTTTCAAGACAACGGCAGTTTCACCTTTGAGTTTGTGGATGAGGTTGGGAACAGGGGGAGCAGTGCAGCCACGGTCGATTGGATCGACCGTAACCTCCCGAACGCCACGACCTCGATGCAAAATCTACAATATCAGCCGATAGCTGCTGACAAATGGGTCAATCACGACTTGCTCGTGACCATTGCTCCTCGTGCCCACGCAACCATCGCCGACTTGACCTGGAACGGAGTAGCCATCGTCAATGCTACTGGGGTTTCGCTGTATGATGAGGCTAGCAACACCTATTTGGTTACCACCTATGGTGTGTTCAACTACACCGTGCTCGACATCGACACTAGACTGGAGCGTAAGGATAGCTTGACGGTGCGTATCGACAAGGAAGCGCCAAAATACAAGAGCGAACTGCGTACCCCGGAAGGCTGGACCACTGACAGTGTGACCGTGACGATCATTGCCGAGGATGCGCTGACAACCGTTAGCTATCCAGAAGGCGACTCGTATACGTTTACCGAGAACGGCAGCCATACCTTCCGCTTCGTTGATGCTGTTGGCAATCTGGGAGAGTATACGGTTACGGTCGACACCATTGAAAAGAACCCGCCGACACCAAACATCTCCTTCACCGTGGCTGGTGAGACCCATACCGGCGAGTATACCAATCATGATGTGACAGCGACGATCTCCTTTGACAGCTTGACACCGGTAACCATAACCAACAACGGCGGTAGCAGCGAGTACACCTTTGCGACCAACGGTGAGTTCACCTTTGAGTTTGTCAATGCTGTGGGGCTTCGCGGTAGCCATACAGCTAAAGTAGACTTCATTGACAAGACCCCGCCCACTGCCTATGTGACCTATAGCAACCAGGGCTGGACCAACAGGGCTGTTGTCGCCACGCTGCATGTCAGTGACGGCCAAAGTGGCGCTGCCAACGATGGTGCTACCTATACCTTTAGTGAAAATGGCACCTATGACTTTACGGCCTATGACCGAGCGGGCAATGCCAAGGTCGTGACAGCAACCGTTACGCGCATCGATAGGACGCCGCCTACGCTAAGCTATACGCTCTCGACTGAAAAGCGAACGCCTTATTCAGTGATTGCGACCGTTGCCGCAGACGAGAGTGTCACCTGGCTCAATAACAGCGGCCGATCCTTGTTGCAGTTCAGCTCAAACGGCAGCTTTACCTTCAAAGCACAGGATCGGGCTGGGAATGTAGCTGAGATCACGGTGGTGGTGACGAATATCACCAAGGAGTCGACGCCAGTGGTGCTCACTTACTCCTCGACTGATCCGACCAATGGCAATGTCTTCGTGACCATTGCTCCTCAGGATCCCGAGAATGACATCATCTTCGTCCTCAATAATGGTGGCTCAGCGACTCATGCCTTCGTTGACAACGGTGAGTTCACCTATCAGTACCGTAACCCGGCTGGCATCACGGGAGAAGCTGTAGCCAGTGTTAGCACGATCGATAAGCTAGCACCGATCATCGATCTGACATACTCCACTACTGAGCTGACCAATGGTAGCGTAACGGCTACCATGACCGCCAACGAACCGGTCATCTGGCCATTCGGCGTCAAAGATGGTGTCTTGGTCCTCACGGAGAACAACAAGCTGTTGATTCCGGTGACCGATGCGGTTGGTAATGTGGCGAATGTGCTGATCGAGGTTACCTGGATCGACTGCACACCGCCAGTCATCGTCCTTGACCATCAGCATCAAGCCATTCCAGTCGGAAGCAGTTTCGATACCTTAACCGGAGTGGTGGTACATGATGATCATGACTTACCTATTGGCTTGACCTACCAGGGAGAGGTGCGTACCGATCTGCCAGGTGACTATACCATCACCTATACCGCTATCGACTCGGTTGGTAACACGGCAACAGCTTACAAGTATGTCACCGTATACGATCCAAACCAGTTCAACGTGATCATCAATGGTCAGATGCCGGTGAATGGTGAGGTAGAGATCACTGGTGGAGAGATGCTGTTGGAAACGATCAACCAGGGAGGCCAGCTGAAGCTGCTCTCTCTTCCGGGAAAGAAGGGCATTGGCGATTTTAAACTAAAGGGCATCACTCTCTTACCTCAACATACCTTCACCGAAGGCGGGTATTACACGCTTTACATCCAAGACGACGAACGCAATACCAAGCTTGTCTACTTGTTTGTGAAGCTGTAAAAAAGGGGGGGGATATAGCATGATCAGAAAAACCGTGGCTGCAACACTGGTGCTTATGATGTTGATTGGTCTCGTGGGGCCGGCTGTGTTTGCCGAGCCCGTACGGCCGTATTCGATTCAGAACGGTGTGCTGCAGTACAAGATCAGCCGGGGCACTGGGCGTTTTGCCATCCAGACAGCTGATGGCCAGCCCAACAAGAAGAGCGATAACGACCTTGACCTACTTTTCATGCGCGACGAACTGCCAGACACATCGTTTACAACCTTCCGCATCGATGGCCAGGACTATATCTTTGGCAATGACTATGGTCGCTTAGGTGGCATTGTCTCACAGACAGTGGTCAATGGCTTAACCGCCAAGACCATCTGGCGAGTCAAGGATGTGGAAGTGACTCAGACGGTACAACTGGTCTCTGACCTTGCTAACCCTAATGTGGGCTATGTCAGGGTCAACTATGAGGTGGCCAATGGCAGCGCCTCTGGAGTAGATCTCGGATCCCGCATCCTGCTCGATACACAACTGGGGTATAACGATGCGGCACCGATGATCATCGGCACCAGCTACATCACCAATGAGACGGAGTACAGCGGCGATAACCTGCCGACCACCTGGAAATCGGCTGATCAACAGTTCGCTCCCAATGTGATCGCCTACGGTCAGCTCTCCGGTTGGGGGAACACTGCCCCCGACCGGTTTGTGGTAGCTCATTGGGAGTCCCTATCGGCGACTAAATGGGACTACCAGGCGAATTCACTGCTCAACTTCACGACCAACAAGAACCCCTATCGGTCGGCGGATTCCGCTGTGGCTATATACTATCAGCCAGAAGAGCTGGATGTAGGCGCGACCAAAACCTATGAGACCTTCTATGGCATCGGCAGCTTGTCCGATAGCTTTAGCCAGGCCGATTTCTCCATTCAGCTTAACTCTCCGCAGAAGCTAACGGTCAACGATGCTGGTACTGGCTACAATGAAGAGCGGTTCACCATCAGAGTGAGCCTCGACAACAATCGCGATACCAGTGTCGATCTCACCAACATAGTCGTTAGGCTAGGTTTGAGTGATGATCTTGTGCTTGTTGATGGGGAAGCAGAGGTCAAGACGATCAGTACTCTGAAGAAAGGTGATACGATATCCATCACCTTTGAGGCCGCGCCAAGGATCTGTGAGAGCCTTGCCGTGGCGGAGTATGGCGTCACAATCACCTATGGCAACGAAGGCAAATATGTTGAAGCCAGCAAATACGTCATCCTGCCGTCGATCAAGGGTGAGATCCCCAATATGCAGATGACCGAAGTGGCGCCTGGTACGCTCTACACCGGTGCTGCCAAGAAGACGGTAGTGATCAAGGGCAGCGCCTTCGACAGCCTCAAGGCTGACAACGAGTGGACGATGTATATCGCCAACACCCGCACCGGCACTACTCAAGAGATCTCGAGAAAGGACATCATCATTAGTGACTCTTCGCTAACTGTTCAGTTGGACGATCGTCTACAGTTTAAGGCGGGAGAGTACGCCATCGGCATCCGTTCGCAAAACTATGGCAACCTGTCTCAGAAACTCACCTTCACAGACGACCCTGCGTTTGATCGGGTGGAGTATGGGGTGATGCTGATCGGCGATTTTACCACCGACAATGTCTATGATGTGAGACTGCTGGAGAGCGAGGATAAGATCACCAGTCTATCGGCTAAGGACCGGGCAGCGATTCTTCTGACCATTCGTGGTCAGATCACGACCTATGAGCTAAACGGCGTTACCTATTACGATTGCGCCAGCGGCTCGATTATCAATAATGCGGTCATGTACACCGCTCCGCTATCCAAACCGGGGAGTGCCATGACGATCTGTCGCTATGACGGCAAGGCCGAGGGGTGGACTAAGTTCTCGAACTACAGCTGGTTTGGTGATCAGAACCACTCCTTGGTGATCTCTGGAGATGGGTATCTGTCGGTCGGCGACTATTATTTCCATTATGGTAACTTCTATATCTCCTTGGTGGATGGCGACGAGTATATACTGGCCGAGGTCGAAGATGGCGACAACATCGATATCAACCCCGATGTAGGTGAGGTACCGGTCGATGAGAGCCACAAAGTGACCATCGTGACCCCAGCCAATGTGATCGCCAATGAGGCGTTCAAGCTGACCGGCGCTTTGACCGGCATGAAGATCAGCATCAGCGACGCCATCATCGGCAAGGAGACCGTTTCGCTTGGTGGCAGTGTCAGCTTGTCTCTGCCGTGGATGCAGTTGGGAGACGACGATGATGATGACGGTGGTGATTCCAAGCCAGAATCGAAAAAACCAGGCTTTGAGAAGGTTGACAAGGCCAACGATGTGCTTAGTGCTGACAGTCTCTTGGCGCTGAACCTCGAGGAACTGCGCTTCGGTGTAAACGCTGGGGATAACTCCGCCGATCTGGTCGGCATCAAGGCGGATGGCGGGATCAACCTGACCGATGACGCGTTGCCTCTGCTCAAGGCGGGTGGGGCCAAGGCGGCCTTCGCCATCGACTCCATCAACTATGACGGCTACTACACCATGATCGAAGCAGGCGTTAAGGTGGGGGACGCCTTTGAATGCAATGCTAAGATCGCTCTGGTGTTTGAAACCGGTGGTTCCGTCATTCCTGACGATATTGAGCTGGTGTTGGGCGGCGAGGTGATGAAAATACCTCTGGGGGCCGGTCCCGTCCAGGCTGGTTGGCTGACCAAAATGGGCGGCGGTATCTATAATCTGTATGACACCATTCGTGGCAATTATAATGTCATACCGCCCTTCTCCATGAAGTTAATCACAGGGTATGCTGATCCTACGACAGTTGCGCTGGAACTCGACACCATCTCCATGGAAGCAGGTATTGCCCGGATCAGATTCGAGGCAGAGGATGGTAAGATTGTCAAGCTCCCGATTGTGGAGAAGATGTACGCTGGGTTTATGGTCTATATCACCGAAGTGGATGGTAAGTTGTATCCTTGTGTCGATATCAGCGCTGGAATTGACCTCAATTTGCTGGATATCGTCAAAGGTTCTGGCTCCGTCTGGTTGGTGGTGGATCCCCGGATCGACAGCATCTTCGGGCACTTATCCGTTGGCGGCAAGGTCTACGTCGGTGTATTCATCCCGAGCTTCATCCCAGTGGTGGGGGGGATGGAACTTGCGGCTATCATGGCTGAGCTCTCTACCTATCGCGTCTACGCAGGTATCCGCGTGATTGGCATTCCGCTCTCGATCGGCTATTACTGGGCCGACAAGAAGGTCAAGTTCAATGACAGTTGGGGGCTGGATGACTATCAGTCAGCCTTTAACATCCCCATGGAAGAGCTGGAGAACGCCCTCGCAGTTCAATATGCTGAAGGTGGCGGCGCTAATGCAGATGGCGCCATGGTCTATGGCTCCAATCTGCGGGTGACCTATCGCTCTGATGACCTGCCCTCGATGTTTGGTGTGGATATGAACCAACACCAGATCGCAGTGGATGATCAGGACTATAGCCTGTTCCAACTCCAGTATGATGGCGAACTGCCTAAGATCACCGTGACCGATCCTGCAGGCAACGATTACGTACTGGTAGAGAACGAGAATTACCGCCTGCAGACGATTACCGCTGATGTTTCTCAGAGTGGGATCGATGAACATTACGCCTACATCTCGGTCGTCAAGCCGATGGATGGCATCTGGACGATCGAGACAGACCGTCCGACGACTGTAACCGGTATGGACGTGTTGGAACTGCCTGAAGTCACCGTAGAGGGCTTCCAGTATAGTGGTAACTCTCTAGAGGTCCATTGGGATGCTGCCAACATTGCCAAGGACTACGCCGTCGACGTACACCTCTCCAAAGCTCAGGCTGAGGTCACAACCTATACTGCAGAGCAGTTGGCCGTGATGTCTGAGGAGGAGTTGGCCGAGTATTACCGGGTGTTAGCAGACAATTACGATGTCGGAGTCTGTGTCGCAAGTGATCTGGATGCTGCTGCGGGTAGCGCGACGCTACAGATTCCAGAGCGTATGCTAGACGGTGACTACCAAGTGCGTGTTGTCTTAAAGGACGAGCATGGCGCGACGGTCTCCTCGGCGCTCTCCGATGATCGCTTCCACTATCAGAATCCCAATACTCCAGCTGATGTGAGCGATCTTTCCCTCAAAGCAGCCGGTGACGGCCAGTTCCTGCTTACCTTTAGCGGTGTGGAGAAGGCAGATGGGTACTTGGTGGAGATCCTAGACGAGAACGGAATGGTGATCGAAGGTCTCACCCAGACGACCACGGACACCTCGCTCTACGTTGGCAGCACCTATCAGGAAGCCACTGGTTACGACGACAGCGGTCAACCCACTGGCTACCAGACGGTCGGCACCTTCCCGGGTAACAGTTATCGGGCACGAGTCACAGCTTTTGCTGAGAAGAACTTGATCAAGTATCAGAGTCAAGGCGTGACCACCCAGGCGGTGTACCTGCCGGTCCCGAACCCGGCGACGATTGAACTTAAAGTGAATGGTCTGACCCCTACCGACTCAGTTGGTGCTAGCGAGGTGACCATTAGTTCCCAGAATGCACAAGTGGAACTGACTGCTGATCAGCCGATCAAGTTGATCTACAGTCTAGATGGCATCTACTCGGATCAGACCTTTGAGCTGGCTGCCGGCGTTCCCACGGTTATTCCGATGGTCCTTGACGAAGGTGGTTCGAAGTTGACCTTCTTCGGCGTGAACGAGCAGGGCGACTATACCGTCGAAAAACTATGTGTCTCAGTAGACACCGTACCGCCGGTGCTGATGCTAGACCAAACCGTGGTGGAAAGCCAGCATGGCTCCTATACCATCACCGGTACCGCCGAGGCAGGCTCCATCGTTTATGTGAATGGCGATGAGACACCTGTCGAAAACGGCAGATTCACCTACGTTGGCAGCGGCAATAGCTCGCGGCAATCCATCACGGTGCAAGCTGCAGACTGGGCTGGCAACCTGACCACCATGTATTGCGACGTTGTACCGAGTGAGCTGTCGCGGTTGGTCGGGTTGACGATGAGAGCAGACGGCGAGCCGATCGCAGCCGAAGACGTGCTGAAGCTGGCGAAGGACGACACCTTGCAACTGACGGTCTATGGATTGGCGGCTGACGGTAGTGAGTACCAGCTGGATAATAGCAGGGTTGCTTTCTCGGTTGCCTATGGTTTTGGTAAGGTGCGAGTCGACGAGACTGGTATCGTGACGGCCGAGGGATATGGTGAGGCGGTAGCAATGTGCGAATATGCGATTACCGACGGCTATCGACTGGAACAAGCGGTCGCCTTTGAGGTGTCCATTCCCGAGGTCACCCCGGATACCATTCGAGTCTTTTCAACCGAGCTAGAGGTGGGCGCGAATGTCGGCGACCTGGTGACGAAACTCGCAGTGCCCAATGCGCCAACTAACGTATTCTATACCTACACCATTTCCGAAAATGATTACCTCGAGATGCATGACAACGAGTTGTTGTTGAAGGCATCCCCAAGCGCTGCAACCGAGTTCACCGTTGAACTGACGGCACAAGGGCACTCGTTCCAGTCTGGTGAATATGTTGATGTCTTCGACCCGATCGTCAAGCAGGTAACCTTCAGAGTGAAGCGACGGGTGTCATCTGTCGCCACCCTACCATCCATTCATGTTGAGACAGGCACGAGTTTTGCAGGCTTGCCGTTGCCCCAAAAGGTCGGCGTTACGCTCTCCGACGGGTCGCGGCATAACTATCCGATTAAGTGGAACAAGGGAGCCTACAACAGCACGATTACCAAGGTTTATACACTAAAGGGTGAGCTCCAGGTAGCGGACGATGTAACCAATCCGTCTGACTTAATGGCGCTGATCCAGGTCAGTGTGTATCAGCCTGAGCCGGACGATGATCCGCCGGTACCAAATACCAATACGGGCGGGCTTACTGGGCAAGTGAGCCATATTATTGAGGCTAAGCAGTTAATGGTGAGCGAGACAACCAGTGATACGGCTGACGAGCAGCTGGTGACCAGTACGATTACAGTCACTAAT
>CAYOCI010000005.1:0-1083 GCA_964402415.1 uncultured Clostridia bacterium | reverse complement strand
AGCAGCCCAAGGTGCACGCAACAAGCAACTTCCTGTCGTGATCAAACTTCCGACCATGGATGGATCAAGTGGCGCTGCTACCACCGACGATGGCCGCCCCATCATCCGAGCAACCAAGCTATCACTGACCGATGCGCAGGTTGATTCCCTGTCCCAGGCTAGTCTGGTGGTCTATGGGGCGCAGGGGACCGAGATCGAGTTACCTCCAGCTCTATTGGCCGCTCTTGGCCAGCAGAACACCGGGCTCGAAGTGACGCTTAGCGATCTGCCGTTGGATCGAGCACAAGCCGAGTTACCGGCAGGGAACCAAGCCTTGTCCGGACAGGAGATCAGCACCAACTTCAGTGGTCGTACCTACCTTCGCTTCCCGGCTCCTCAGGGAGTACAGGTGGCTGATCTCAAGGTGCATGTGAAGCACTCTGATGGGACAGAGGAAGATTTGGTGCCGCGGGTGGTGGTCGCGGCCGATGGTAGAACCTATCTGGAGATAAGCGTCGAGCGCTTCAGCACCTTCGTTATCTACCAGCCAGAAACTGTGGAGCTGATCCTCACCATTGGCGAGAAAGCAGCCACCATCGCAGGCCGCACCTATGAGCTAGATGTAGCACCATATGTGCAGCCAGGCTCCGATCGTACCATGGTACCCATTCGTTTCATCAGTGAGGGTTTGGGTGCTACAGTGGAGTGGTTGGCTGATTCTGAGCAGGTACGCATCACCGACGGTGTCCGGACAATCCTGCTTACCATCAACAGCAACATTGCCTACGTCAACGACGAAGCCATCGCTCTTGATGCAGCTCCCCAGGTCGTCCAGGGTCGCACGTTTGTCCCGCTTCGCTTTATCAGCGAGACGTTGGGTGCCATCGTGGACTACAATGCGACAACGGAAACAGTGACCATCAGGCGCTAGACAAGCGAGCAGTGGGGCGGGGATTGATCCCCCGTCTCACTGCTCTTGCTTTTGCGGATCAGGACATGTGGGGACGATCTCCCCCACATTTACATGAGCAATGAACTTCAGGAGTTAACTCAAAGGAGCCAGACCATGCCGCTTGAGGAGCGAGTGAAGAAGCTGTCGTTGTA
>CAYOCI010000004.1:84946-87604 GCA_964402415.1 uncultured Clostridia bacterium | reverse complement strand
ACTGTCATAGCCGGGGAGTTCCACCCGCACTTTGCCCATGCTGGTGCTCAGGTCGAGGGAGTGAGCCAACTGCACAGGGTTATCCACCCGGACGCGAACGCTGCCATTGGATGTATCTAGCTTCAGGGATGTCGGACGAGCGACCTTGGTCGCCACCGAGACGCTGCCATTGGATGTGTGCGCAGCGAGATCATCGATATCACCCACCGCCGAGACACTGCCGTTGGATGTATTCACCTTCGCAGTCTGAGCATTGACCTGCTCAAGGGTAATGCGACCATTGGATGAGCGGGCAGCGATCTCGCCAGCGTTTAACCCGTTCAGCGTGATCCGACCATTGGAGCTGGTGAGATCGAGATCATAGAGGCGATCCTGTGGTAGATAGGCTTCGACCGAGAGACCAGAGTTTCCACCGGTAAGCTGGCGCCCATCGATGACAAGATGGTCACCGGTGTTGGTGATGGTGCACATCTCCTCAGCCTTGCGGCGAGCCTCTTCTTCGCTGTTGGCGCGTACCGTCTTGCGCAGGACGACCTTGAACTTAGGCTCATCCCAAGCGTACACCTCGATCTTGCCGTTGGCGGTGTTAACATGCATCCCAATCTTCTCCACATCGTGGAAGACACCCTCATGGATATCCTCGAAGCGGTAGCTGTTGCCAAAGATATCGAACCCGAGACTGAAGTCGATATTGGAGAAAATGGTCTGCAGGAGCGAGCCATCCTGCCCTTCGTGGACATGCTGCCGCGCTTGACGCTCAGCATCACGAGCCTGCTGACGCGCCTCACGTGCCACGGTTCTGGCCTGCTCGCGAACTTCATGATAGGCATGACGCGCCTCACGCGATGCTTCGCGCACGGCCTGGCGGATCTGCTGTTTGGTCGTCTCCAGCGACTGCTGAAGATTCTGTTCCCATTCAGGGTTAGGCTCACTCGCAGGGGCTTCGGGGGCAGGTGCCTGGACCTCTTCCACAGGCTGTACCGCTAGAGCCTCTAGCAGTTTCGCCGCTTCAGCGGCGGTGATCTTACCCTCGGCCAACATGCCGAGAATCATTTTGCGTTCGTCTTGGATAGACACAGATCGTTCCCTCCTCATCTCGTGGGAGTCAGGACTCAAGAGTCCAGAGCTTGGACTCCCACGGTTCCACATCTGTCTCTTGACTCCTAACTCTGGACTCTACTGATGCCCGATGCTCTCGGCTGATGTTTATCAGAACCCGCTCTTGCCGTTCAGGTCATCAAGGCTGCGGCGTTGATCCATTTTCTCCAGGGTCGCCATCTCGTCGACCAGGGCTTCAATCTCTTTGCCACGGTTCATGGCACGGTCAACCGCCTCATTGGCCCAATGGATCAGTTCCAGGGCGATCTTGCGATCACTCTCGGATGCTGAGGCTGCTAGGTTAGCCAGATCGCCGGCCAACTTGGTGGTACTGGAGGCAAGAGCGTACAGCTCCGTAATCGATGAACGCACCGAACTGCTCAGTTCATGGCGATCGTCAGTTCCGCCCTGGTTGAGTTCACCCCAGGTCTCTTCCAGTTCACTCTTCATCTCGTCGACTTCATGCATGACATCCCGAAGCGCATCCATCATCTCTTCGAGTGCATCTTCGGAGCGACGCGGCTTGGCCGGGGCAGCGGGGCGGGATGGGGTCGCCGGACGGGAAGGGGTGGCGGGAGTGGCCGGGCGAGCAGGGCCCGCGGGCGCTGCCTTTCGCTGAGCCCGTTCCTGTTCCTTGGCTTCGCGAATGGCATCCTTCACCTCGGTCCTGATCTCATGAGCCATCTCTTTGACCGAACGCATTACCTGACGAGCGGCTTGGCCAGCGTGCTCGGGGTCACCGACGGCGCGGCTGATCTCGTCACGGATCATCTTCCCGATCTGAACTCCCAGGTTGTTGATATTGGTTCCATTGGGGAAAGGCGGCCGAGCGCTGGTCCCATGCTGTGGGGGCCTCCGTTGAGCTTGCTCAGTCTTGTTCAGTGCTTCGAGAAGGCCGTTGGCCTCCTCCGGAGTGATCTTCCCATCCTTAAGCATCTGTAGGATCATCAGGCGTTCATCGTTCACAGTTCTTCCCTCCGTTTTCTATGATAATCGGTCTCTTCCCTCATGGCGGCTCGGTGGCTCCACCGTGATCTGTGGGCTCTACATTCCTCACCGTGGACTTGTGGACTTGTGGACTTGTGGACTTGTGGACTCGCGAGCGTGAGCGCTCGCTATAGCTGCTTCAACTGCTTGACCGCGTCTTCCGAGCTGATCTCGCCCTTGGCCAGGGCTTCCAAGATCTCCTTACGGCGGTTAGCGGTCGGTTCCTCACCGCCGCGCTCCTCAACGCGATAGCCCAGAGCCTCAATGACCGCATCTAGGCGCCCGCGCACGGTCGGATACGAGATCCCCAACTCACGTTCGACCTCTTTGATATTCCCGCGGCACTTAATAAAGACCTCAATGAACTCCTTCTGTTCGGGGTTGAGCTGACAGAACTTGCAGATCTCGAAGCGACCCTCGATGCTGGTATTGCAGGATGGACAGTTCATCCTGACCACATCCAGCTTGCCGTTACAGACGGGGCACCGTCCCAACATGCGTCTTGCCATACTTGACGACCTCCTAATTAAGGTGACCTTTAAATATCTTAACCCTATGTTTCACATTATAGGC
>CAYOCI010000004.1:0-84846 GCA_964402415.1 uncultured Clostridia bacterium | reverse complement strand
TCACTACCCATGAGCCTAAATACTCTACACATCTCCACGATTCGTGAACAGATGCGTCGGCCGGTAAAGTCATCACCCATGCGCTCATCCAGCTCGCCCAGCTCATAATTGGAGGTCAGGATCACCGGCAGCTGATGCAGATAGCGATAGTTGATGATCTGAAAGAGCTTTTCTGTCACCCAGGCTGTATACCTTTCGGCACCGATATCATCAAGGATAAGGACGCCAACCGTCTTGGCCTTGTTCATCAACTCTGTCTCTGTATAGTCGGAGTTGCTCTGATCATAGGTACTCTTGATATCGGATAGAAGATCGGTCACGACCGAGTACAGGGGCACGATCCCGTTCACAGCCAGCTCATTGGCGATGGCCGAGACAAGATGAGTCTTTCCTAGGCCGGGTGGCCCTGAAAGGAAAAGGCCATAGGGCTTTTTCCCTGTGAGCACATCCTGGACAAAGCTCTTGGACGCCTCCAAGACCTTTTCGGCGCAGCGTCGGAAGCTGACACCGCGCTCGTCAACCTGATCATCCGCATAGTGATCCAGCGAGAAGTTAGTGAAGTTCTGGTGACGCATCCGTTCCGATATCTTAGCGGAGGCAAACCGGATCTGCAGTTGCCGTGTCTTCTCACAGCTGCAGACCTGATAGCGCCCATCCTCGTAAATATAACCATTGTCCTGACAGAGAGGACAGTCATAGTCAGGTACCTGATAATCGTCAGGTATCTGTAAACGCTGCAAGAGGGCTGAGCGCTCGGCGGTCAATGCTCTCAGTCGCTCCTGAAGCTCATCAACAGTTTCGCGACCCTGACCGATCTGCCGTCGCAGGACTGAGGTTAGGGTCTGCTGCAACTCCTGCTCGAGGCGCAGAAGTTCGGGATGGCTGCGATGGATCTCATCGACCTTCTGCCAGTGGGCTAGCTCCTTCTGAACGCGCCTATTCGTAGATGTCGTCATAGAGCTTTTTCCTTTCTGCGGCCTTGGTCTCATCCTTTACCTGAACACCGTCTTTAGACCGCCTCTTGGCTGGTCCTCGCGCCCGCGAGGCACGGAAGAAGGCATCGTGCTCCTTGATCTTCTCGAGAGTATCGAGTTGATTGACCTGCCAGTTGTAGAGAATGCGATCAATGTAGGTGAAGTTAAGCTTCCGCCGTAGAGCGGCAATCTTCAGCGCTTCGGCGATGATCTCTTCTGGCCAGCCATCCTCTTCCTGCCACTTAACCGTCATCTCATACTCCCACGGAGTGAGCCCGCGAGGGAACGCCTGCTCAAATGATCTGAGCAGATGGCTGGTCTTCGGCATGGGCTGAGGGACTGGAGGGTTGATGGTATCGCGGGCATAAAATTGCATCAGCCGATCATAAAGCGGCGTTAGGGAAACCCCCGTCACCCGTGTACTGCCTGACTCTTTGATGCTGGCCACGTAGCCCTTGCTGTCCAGTTGAAATAGCAGATAGCGCGCCTCGGTGCGATCAATCTTGAGGCGATCCATCAGGTAGTCAGTGAGTGATACCGGTTGCGGCTGCGTGGTGCGCAATCGAATCAGGTTGATGATCACCAGCATCTCACGGTCAGAGAGGCGGAGTTCGGTCTGGTAATCCAGTAACAGGTGGGGAACGATCGTCCCCCCCTTGATCATGATCGCCTCATCCAGGTGTCGAGCCCATGAGTCAGGCGCGGTGCTCATCGTCTTCCCCCCTCGCCGCGTAGTACGCGGAGTCCAAAGGCCAAAGCCCAAAGGTGTTTGGACTCCTAGGTTTCGAGATGAGTCCGAGCTATTCCTGCCCCATCATCGACTATCCGATGGCTGACGCGGGTGCCATATTCATCCTATCGCCTATCGAACACACCAAACCGTCGCATGACTTCGCGACTGCACGAAGGTCCTTAGATGCGCTGTACTCGTTGCCCCTTGTCCCTTACGTTGGCCTTTGGGCTCGACCGTAGGTCGCTGGGCTTTGGGCTACTGGTATATCAAATAGGAGCGGCATTGCCGCTCCTATTTGATATACCAGCCTAAACCAAGTGAGCCCGCCCCCAGATGGGTTCCGATCACGGGCCCTATCTCGCTGATGACCACCTCGACATGCGGGTAACGAGCGCTGATCTCTTCCATCAGGGCAGCAGCCTCTTCGGGCGCGTGCCCGTGGACCAGGACCGCACGCATCGGCTGACCACACTGAGCATCACTCTCGAACCTCTCGACAATGTTGCTCATCGCCCGCCGCATGGTTCTGGCCAACTCGCACGGCACGATTTTGCCTTCGCGAAAATGAAGGATCGGTTTGATCTGTAGAGCGCCACCTACAGTACTGGCGATCTTGGGTAGGCGACCACCTTTGTAAAGGTTGTTCAGATCATCAACCACAAAGTACGCTCTCATCCTGCGCTTCAGCGCATCTAGATGCGCCATCACCGCCTGGCTGTCGCAGCCCGCTTCCACCATACGCACTGCTTCCTGAACATAGAAACCCTGGACCATGGTGCTGATCTCCGAGTCAAAGACCTGTACCTTGATGCCTGGGATCATCCCGCCAGCGGTCACGGTAGTGGCATATGTCCCGCTAATCCCGCTTGATAGATGAATGCAAACAGCCTCATCGTAGTGGTCTGCTACCAAGCGCTCAAAGAGCGTAGCGGTTGCTCCCAGGCCAGGCTGCGAAGTGGTCGGCAGCTCCTGACCAGCCTGGAGCATACAGTAGAAATCGTCGTTGCTCAGGTCAACCCCTTCGAGATAGGAACGATCGCCGCTGACGACCATCAATGGTAGGATGTGTACATGGTGCTCCTGGGCGTATCCATCCGGTAGATACGCAGTGCTGTCGGTGACGATGGCAATACGGCTCATGAAACCTCTCCCTGTACCGTTAACCGTTTTGAGCGATCCGTCTGAGGACCAGGGGCCCGCCAGTGGACTCCCTAAGGGCAACGGTATCATATCGTATTTTCAACTGGCCTCGAGAGTCGCTCCGCACCCCGAGATAGCCGTCCCTTTGTGGGCTGTGGGCTGCGGGCTCGGTCAATTCACTCTACTTTCTTTCGAAAGAAACGATATACCTCTTCAGCAGCGGCCACGTTCATCCCCGGAACCTCGGCGAGCTCTTGAACCTCGGCACCAGCGATCTTCTCCAGGCTGGTGAAGTGCTTAAGCAGGCCTTTTTGCCGTGTAGGGCCGATCCCGGGTATCTCGCGCAGCGCAGACTGCAGGCTCTCATGACCACGAATGGTGCGGTGATAGGTGATGGCAAAGCGGTGTGCCTCGTCGCGAACCCGCTGAATAAGGTATAGGGGTCGTGAACGGTCAGGCAGAATGATGGGATCGGATTTTCCTTCCACGTAGACCCACTCAAACTGCTTCGCTAAGCCAATAGTGGCAACGTCAGCAAAACCCAACTGGCGCATGATCTCACGCGCAGCACTTAGTTGTCCCTTGCCGCCGTCGATTAGGACCAGATCAGGTAGAGGTGCAAACTTGGCCTTATCCGCCACCAGCTCCCCGTTGGCGATCGCCTCTTGTTCCTTGCGCGCATGGGAGAAGCGTCTGGTGATGACCTCCTGCATACTGGCAAAGTCATTGGGACCCTCAACGGTCTTGATACGGAAACGACGGTACTGATTGCGGTCTGGCATCCCCCCGGAGAAGACCACCATGGAGGCGACCGTCTGACTGCCCTGGATATTGGAGATATCATAGGCCTCAATTCGCATCGGCAGCTCTTTCAGGTTGAGGTAGTACCTCAACTCTTCCATGGCCAGGCGTCCCTGTTCGGAGCTGCTGCGCACTCGTTCCGCTGACTGGGTCAGCGTCATCAAGGCGTTCTTGGCCACCATCTCCACCAACTCGCGTTTCTCACCCCGTTTGGGCGTGGAGATGCTCACACGATAGCCCCGTTTCTGTGAGAGCCAGTTCTCCAGCAGTTCGACCTCATCGACCTCTTCTTGAAGGAGCAGCTCTTTGGGGACAAATGTCGCGGCACTATAGTATTGCTTGACGAAAGAAGCTAGGACCTCCCCACGCTCTTGCCCCTCAGTGCCGCTAAGCAAGAAGTTCTCGCGTCCGACCATTTTGCCATTGCGAATGAAGAAGACCTGCACGTTTGCTTCATCGATACCGCGCGCCATCGCGATAACATCACGGTCTTCAAGACCCCCAGAGTCCATCTTCTGACGCTCCGTGATGCGTCGTACCGCTTGAACCTGGTCACGGAGCTCGCCAGCACGCTCAAAGTCAAGTTCCTCAGCCGCCTGTTGCATCTTCGTCTCCAGCTCACGGATGAGTTCATCTTGCTTACCGTCAAGAAACATGAGGACCTGGCGAATCAGGTGATCATACTCTGCCTTCACTGAGTTCCCCTGTCAAGGCCCGATGCATCGCTTAATGTGGAAATTCAGACAGACCCGTCCGTCAGGCTCGCCAGTTAGCTCCTTCTTGCAGTTGCGGATGGGAAATAGCCTGCGCAGCAGTTTTATGGTTTCATGTACCGCTCCCGAGTTTGGGTAAGGACCGAAATAGCGCGCCCCGTCCTTCTTGACCTGGCGGGCGATGACGAGCCGAGGAAAAGGCTCGTATACTGTCACTTTCAGATATGGGTAATGTTTGTCGTCTTTCAGCTTTACATTATAGCGAGGGCGATACTGCTTGATCAGGTTGCTCTCGAGGTTGAGCGCCTCGACCTCGTTATCGGTGACTATGGTTTCGAAGCTGGCGATCTGTCGAACCAACGCCTGGGTCTTCACGCTGTGGTTTCGGGAGGACTGGAAGTAGGAGCGAACACGGTTCCGCAGCGAAACCGCCTTCCCTACGTAGATGATTGTCCCCTCTTCATCCTTCATCAGGTACACCCCAGGCTTGTCGGAAAGCATCTTCAGTTCCTCTTCGAAACGCACGCCATCACCCCCATCCCATTATAGCAGAAGGAAGCCTATGTTTGCCGATCCTCAAGGTGGTCAAGAATGCTGATGGAGGTGTATGCCTTGTGACAGTGGAGTCCACAAGACCACAAGTCCACAAGTTCAAAGAGTCCACAGACCACAGTCCACAGACCAACGGCCTTGCGGCCGAGTCCACAGCCACCAGCCACCAGCCACCGGTGGTGGTACGGAGTATCGGGTTCTGCAGCCGAGCTTGTCATCCGCGCTCGAGAGAGCTCGCGAGGCGCTTGGTGGTACTCATGGTCATGGTGGTGCTACTCTCCGCCAACGGAGTCCAGGCTGCCCACTTCAACTACCGCGTGATCACCCCAGAGATGGTTGGCGAGGATGTCTACTACCTACAGAGCTTTCTCAGACAACTTGGCCTGTATAAAGGCGAGATCACTGAGCACTACGACTATAATACCCAGGATGCAGTAAAACTCTTCCAGCAACGCTATCATCTTCCCGACACCGGCTGGGTCGATGGCAATACCGCCAACGCGCTGCTCTCAGCGGTCAACCAAGAGGTTAACCTGGTAGTCGATGGGCAGTATCAGCTACTTAGTCCTCCCCCGATGCTAGCTGATGGTCACTTCTACTTCCCGATTGACGCTGCGGTGGAGATCCTCGGGATTGGCAGCAAGATCACAGACAACGGCGTCGATCTGCTCTTCCGCAGTGAGGTCTGGCCGGTGAGCGTGGCGGGACAGCGTGGATCTACCTCCCTCGAGGCAGCGGGCCGCGCCACAGCCAGACAGTGCCAAGGCACACTCTACCTACCATTACGCAGCTTAGCCGGATGGGTGGGGGCATCCGTCGCTTGGGACGCCGTCACACAAACAGCCAGCGTCGAGTTGCCCGCAGACCATCGCCCCTATCAGGCCTCGGGAACCCATTACCTGAGACGAGCCGCTACCATCGCTTATCCCGACCGGGTGAGGTTGATCCTCTACCTATCATCGATCACAGCAGAGCCCTACACACCAAGGATGCTGACCTATGACCCCCTCTCAGGGAACTGGCTGGGACAGCTTGATGGTATATCCATGGGAGCAGAGAGTCGCGAGCTTCCCTTGAACGACCCAACCATCCGCCTGGTGAAGCTGACGCAAGTCAAAGGGGCACTGACGCTTACCATAACCCCCAGCGACGGCCAACAGATTAGTGACTGCGAATGGCTCCTCGACCCCGAGCATGATCGGCTAATACTGGATATGTATCGAGCGCAGTGAGCTGCGCTCGATACATATCAGACCCAAGACACTGGAGAGGCTGTCGAAAAAGCATCTGCTACGCCTGAGGATTAGTCCCCTGTTTCGGTTAGGTCACCTCGCGGCGACCCGCGGGCGTATGCAATACGCCCCTACAACCAACTCAACCGTATGCGCTGGATGGCATGCAGGCCACTGCGTAGGGGCGTATTGCATACGCCCACGCGACCAAAGCACAGCGTAGAGAGCGCAAACGCACAGGTGATCAAGCCCGGGTTCTTCGACAGTCTCACTAACAACCAGGAGATCGAAAGCGAAGACGCCCCTGCCGATGGCGGGGCGTCTTTCACGTGTTGCTCATCAGGATTGCTTCGTTCATCTAGTGTCTTGGGTCTTGGGTCTAGTGTCTCTGTAGTTCCTACGGGCCTACCACAAAGCTCCTCTCCGTCCACAGGCTCCACGCCCCTTTGCTGTCCTTGACACGCAGACGAACGGTGTGCTTGCCCATAGCGTAGGTTTCTTGACGGTTCTCCCACTCTTCGGCTTCGATGGTATCACCATCTGGATCCCAACTGCCATTGTAGAAATGAACCGCGGTGGTGGGGGTCAGGTTGAAGTCGGGGAAGATCAAAATGGCGGCTTGGGGGGGACGATTGCCGCTGACCACGATCCGTTTCTCCACCCATTCGCTCCATGTCCCACGGCTGTCCTGCACTCGAAGTCGCACCAGGTGCTCGCCAGCGGCGTAGGCGGTCTGGCGGTTCTGCCACTCCTCAGCCACAATGGCGTCACCGTCGGGATCACTCCCCTGGGCAAGCCAGATGACCGGCGTATCAGCAGTGAATGCCTCTCCGGGGTAAAGGTAGATCCGCGCCACAGGGGCACGGTTGCTGCCCAACTCCGGCGCAGGGATCGCGGGCTGAGGCGACGGCACAACCGGGGTTGGCGTAGGCTGAGTTGGGGCAGGCTGGGCCGGGTTCGACGGCGCGCTCTGGCTGCCCTGCACCACTGTGATCTCTTTCTCCACCCAATCGCTCCATAGGCCACGGCTGTCTTTCACACGCAGCCTAACCTTCTGCACGCCTGCGGAGTAAGTGGCTTTCTTATTCTGCCACTGTGCATCCACGATCTGATCGCCATCAGGATCAGACGACAGATCACTTTTCCACGTGATCTGGGTCGCGGTGGTCAACTCTCCCTGGGGTTCGTACGTGATCACCGCCTGCGGCGCTCGGTTGGGCGCCACGATCTGGAGCTCTTTGCTGACCCAGTCGCTCCAGGCTCCTCGGGCATCCATGACGCGTAGCCAGACCAGATGCGAGCCTGCCGAGTAGGTGGCTTGTTTGTTCAGCCATTCCGCGTCGACTATGGCGTCCTTATCTGGGTCTTTGGCCTTGTAGCTGAGGTTGACGACTGTCTCTGGGGCCAAGGTACCTTTGTTGCTGAGAGTAATCTCCACGGTTGGTTTGGCATTGGGCGTACTGACGGTCAGTGTCTTCTCCACCCAGCGGCTCCATGCCCCTCGCTCATCCATCACCCGTAAGCGAACACGGTGCTTACCGACCGCATAGGCGCTCTGCTTGTTCTCCCATTCCTCACGAACGATCTTGTCGTTATCAGGATCAGTACTGTAATAGGCCGAGAAGTACAACTCCGTGGCCGTAGTCAGTGTACCGTCCGGCGTCACAGTAATCACCGCCTCGGGCGGGCGATTGCCGACGGTGTCAAGCCGCTTCAGCGTGCTCTGCCGTCTCACCCATCCGGAGGCAGCCGTCGGCTCCAGCGCATCACCCTCGATGGCTAACGGGAGTAGATAGGCGTTAAGCTGACCAAAGGCTGGTTGGGCAGCAGCAAAGTCCATTGGTGTCCAGCCAGCACCCGGCAGATAAGCCTCCGCCCACAGCGTGGTGGTCGAAGCGAGCGGATAGTTGACATTGACGCCATATGAGCTCAGGCTGCTACCAGCATAGCGTATCCCCGTCACCACCCGCGCCGGAACCCCAGTTGCTCGGCAAAGAGCGGCAAAGAGTCGAGCCTTCTCCTTTACCCCTCCCCAACCGTTGTTCAGCGCCCAGAGGGCAGATCGCTCTTCGCTGCCTTGGTAAGCGTCGAGGTGGTTCTGCACAAAACTCGCGATCTTTGCCACCTTGCCGGCGTCGGTCTTCTCACCGCTGGTCGCCTGTCGCGCGCGCGATAGGATCGGCTGCGCCTGCGACTCAACCATGGTTGTGGGTAGTAGATAGCGGGACAACTCGCTGGGTAGTTCACCCTGACCAGAGCTCTTGCTCAGCTGGTATGCAGCTTGGTTCAGTGCCACGGTGAAGCGCAGCGTCAGCTCCTGCCCGGCTGCCATCGAGGCGCTAAGGGAGCGGTTGCCGTGGGCGTCGATCTGCTCAGTCAGACTATCAGGAACCTGCTCGCTGATGAAGGTGTAGTAGCTGGTGGAAGCCACGGGAAGGACCGGTATCTGGGCCTCGGCTGTGCCGCTGCCCGTACGGGTGACCTTGTAAGTTAGTTCCAGTGCTACCGTGTCAATGGCTCTTACGGGACCATCGTTCTTTGATGATGCAGCTTGGGCCATGGTTGGTGGCAGGCAGGCTAAGACCAGGGCGAGCACGAGTGTTGTTGCGAACGTGCGAGAGATGGTGATACGCATGGGGTCCTCCTTTGCGGAAAGAGACAACATGATGGGATATTGCCCCTAATCATCTTATCGGCACCATTGCTTTCAGACATGACTCGTGAGCTATGGCTGCCTATCAAAAGATCTATGTAGGAGTCGCAGGCTTAGCGACCGTTCATCACTTTTGGTGCCGCGGATCGGCAGATGAACTACTAATTTATGACTTATGACTTTTGACTCCGAGTAATAGTTCCATCCCAATCCGTAATCTTCCTACGTTTAAAGCCGTACAAGCACAAAAAAGCCAATGGTTCACACCATTGGCTTTCGCTATCCCACTAAACCGTCGCTACTGAGTTTTTAGACCTGCTCTTGCAGGTGGGCGCCTGTCCGTCGGGTTTTTGATTTCCTTCGACTCAAATGCATGGCATCGAGTGAAGGCTTATCAGCACCACCGGAACTCCAGCTCCCGAAAACTCTCTGTAGGTAAAAACACAATCGCTAACGCGTTCCGTAGGATTTTGTAGTTTTGACATTCCTAATGATAAAGCATCCGCGACGGTTTGTCACTAGTCAGTTTCTGGTTTCTTTGTCAGTCAGATTAAGCTACCGAGTTTTTGTCAAAGCAAATTGGCTCTGGCCGTTGTCATATTTGATCAGCCAGTGCTTCGCGTCCACGGAGTACCAACAGCTCTGCTTGGCACCCTGGATGCTCATCTCAACTTTGTAACAGTCGAACTCGCCAGCGGGAACCTGCGCCTTCTCTTTGCCCACAACCTTAACCACCATCTCACCGCGCGTGAGGTTCTTGGTTTGGACGAAGTTGAGCTTGGTCTGGTAACCCTCGGCCAAAGGCAGCGCCCGCAGCGTCATCAGGATCTGTGCATTGTCGTAGACTGCACCACTAATATTGCGCTCAACCTTCTGCTCACCTTGGGGTGTGTCGGCCTCCAGATTGAGCTTCTTTTCATGGTACGTTGCCCGTATATCATAGTCGCCTTGCGGCGACCCAAGCTGGATCCGAGAGAAGAGCGGCCGGAGTGTGGCGATATTCGTCCAGACCTCGTTGATCTCGGATTGGTCCCCGGCTTGGAGATCTATGGCCATCAGCCATGCCGTTTGTTGTGCATATTGGTCTTTCTTGACAATGAAACGTGGCTCAGCTATCTTCTGCCCGCTCACCAAAAGGTCGTAGGTGAAGGTTTCGGCATCGCCAAACGGGGGCGTGAGAGCGGTCAGCGGCTTGGATGATGAGCAGCCTACCAGCAGCACGACAACCAACAACAACGCGCACCAGATCTGCTTACGCATGCAGCCTCGCTCCTCTCACCAGCTTCCAGAGCAACAGCGCCGTCAAGATGTCGATGGTCAAACACCAGAGCAGCATGCCGTTGGTGTTGAGGTACCACAGCCCGACCAGGACAACGCTGTAGTTGAGCACACCATGAGCAATCGCTGCCAGCAGATAGGTCTGCCATCCCTTGCGAAGCACCAAGCCGCCTGCCGCCAACGCGGATGCTAGGACGTGAAAGGGGATGGCGACGAGCCGCTCCACGACTGCACCCGTAACGAAACCGCTCTGCGAGGCCAGTGGTATGGCGACGAGCATGATCGCCTCGGTAACACCGAAACCGATCCCCGCCCCAGCCCCGGCCGCAACCGTATCGCGGAGCTTTAGACCCCAGATGCGGCGGATGGCGACGATCGGGATAACCTTCAGAGCCTCCTGCACCAGACCACTGATCAGGATCGATGGGATGCTGTAGATCTCCACTGGCAGGCTATCCTTCACCAAGGGGATCAGTCTCTGAGCATACGCCATCTGTAGCGGTGGCTGGAGCTGCATGGTCAAAGGGAAGGCCACCGCGCCGCCGACGAGCGCCCACCACCACCAAGGTCTACTCGGGCTGGTTCTCACCAAAGGCAGACCGATAACCGCCGCGATGACGACGAAGATAAGGCTGTAAAGGAGAAGCATGCAGACCTCCGGTCTAGCAGTCCCTAGTCCCTGGTCCCTAGTCCCTAGTAGGCAGATAAGACTACCGGTCCCAAGGGTCACCGAATCGAGACGGGACACTTCTGAAATGAGCAGTAAGCCCGCGAGTTCAGCAGTCCAGGTTCCCCGCTAGGGACTAGGGACTGGGGACTAGGGACTAGGGAGTTCGCCAGGCTCACGCCTGGCGGTCTATCTCCCTTATCATCGCCAATACCAAGCGTGTGGCGATGGTTAGGTTGGCAGGCTGTACGTTCTCTACGGTGTCAGTGAGCCAGTGCCAATTGGGCAGCAGACCGTTCTCGTCCATGGCCATGATGCTCGCCGCTCTATAGCCCCGCACCAGTGCTGCTTGGGCATCAGTAGGCATGATGCGATAGTCGCTTGGCGCCACAGGTAGGTTCTCTTCGCGAGCCATACGGACGCCCAGCTCTACCAGTTCTGGAGTGCATGGCCAAACCTTGGTCATCCCCTCCCCAGTGACGATCTTCATCTGCCCAGCTCCCAGGTTATCAAGGTTAATAATATCTCCCCGCTTGATTGGCAGTAACCCGTCATCCAGGAAACGGATCATGCCCACGGTGCCTACTTCTTCACAGCCGGTAGCCAGACACCAGAGGTCGACCTTCTGACAGGGATCTAGGGCTATCTCGCGCGCCACTTCCAGCATCACGCTCACGCCGGAGGCATTGTCATTGGCCCCATGAGTATGGCGACCATGGGTCTCGCGATGGACCAGCATCAAGACGCTGGCCGTCAGATATAGAGCACCCGGCCAGGACAGCATCCACAGATAGCGCTCGATCTCCGTAAACCGGAAGAGGCGCAAGATCAGTGCGAAGAGATAGCTGCCGCACTGCAACACCATGGCACCGACCATCCATTGGAAGGAAGTGCGGAAGCCTTTGACCAGGTCGGGTCGAAAGTTCAGGGCGGAGCGCGATGAGTCATAGTGCGCGGAGATTACTACCACGCGCCTGTTGTCGCCCTTACCCTTCACCTTGGCCAGGATATTTTGGCTCTCGCCCTTGGGCAACAGACGCGAGAGTGCCTCAATGGAGTTGTTCTCCAGAAGGAATAGTGCTAGCGCCGCCAGGCTGATCAAGGCAGCGGCTGTCACGCTCTCGGGATAGACCATGGCCGCCACAGGGAAAAGGCCGTACAAGATGGCGTACAACCAAGAGAAGGTCCTGATGGAGCGAAAGCTCTGCCTCTCAGGCTGTAGTGAGTAACTTTGAAGGGTCTTCTCGATATAATCAGCCGCATCTCGCTCGCCCTGCGTGGTCGAACCCCGCGGTCCAATAGTCTCAGCCAGATGTCGGAGATGGGAGAGTAGTCTTTCGAGCATGAAGATCACCTGCACTTCGTGAGCCCGCAGCCCACCGTAGTATGTTAACCGTTAAGCAATTCGCGGGCAGCGTGGCAAATCCTTCACGGAGTGCAATCCACAGTAACAAGAAACCACAGGGGCAACCCCCTGTGGTTTCTTCGTGCTATAGATCGTCGTCCTCTCCCGTCGCCCCCACTGTGGGCTGTGGGCTGTGGGCTGTGGGCTGTTTAGAGAACCCTTCCCCACTCAGCACCTTCTTCAGATACTGGCCGGTGTAAGACTCGGCCACCTCGGCCACCTGCTCGGGAGTGCCCACCGCAACGATCTGTCCGCCGCGGTCGCCCCCCTCGGGGCCCATGTCGATGATATGGTCGGCGGTCTTGATTACATCGAGGTTGTGCTCGATCACCAGTACCGTGTCACCAGCGTCCACCAGCCGTTGCAGAACCTCAAGGAGCTTGTGGATATCGGCGATATGCAAGCCAGTGGTCGGCTCATCAAGGATATAGAGCGTCTTCCCATTGCTGCGGCGACTGAGCTCGGTTGCCAACTTCACGCGCTGCGCCTCACCGCCCGAGAGCGTGGTAGCAGGTTGTCCGAGGCGCACGTAGCCCAAACCTACATCATATAAGGTCTGTACCTTGCGCTGAATGCGCGGCAGGTTTTGGAAGAAGTCCAGGGCTTCCTCCACCGTCATATCTAGAACCTCGGCGATGCTCTTGCCCTTATACTTGACTTCCAGGGTCTCGCGACTGTAGCGTTGTCCCTTGCAGACCTCACAGGGGACATAGACGTCGGGCAGGAAATGCATCTCGATCTTGATGATCCCATCGCCCTTACACGCCTCACAACGGCCTCCACGCACGTTGAAGCTGAAGCGTCCCGGCTTGTAGCCGCGCACCTTGGCCTCATTGGTGGAAGCATACAGGTCACGAATATCATTGAACAGGCCAGTATACGTAGCTGGGTTGGAGCGCGGGGTGCGCCCGATCGGCGATTGATCAATGTCGATCACTTTGTCCAGGTACTCCACCCCAATAATCTCATCATGCTCGCCGGCACGGGCCCGGGCACGCTGGATGAGATGCGCCAGTTTCTTGTGCAGGATCTCATTGACCAAGCTGCTCTTGCCGGAGCCGGAGACACCGGTTACACAGGTAAATACACCTAGGGGGAAGCGGGCATTGAGGTTCTTGAGGTTATTCTCGCGCGCCCCACGTACCTCGATCCACTTACCATTGGGTTGACGCCGCACCTCAGGAATCGGAATCTCACGGCGCCTACTCAGATACTGTCCGGTCCAGCTCTCCTCCACCCGCATGATATCATCCACTGACCCTTGGGCAACCACCCGGCCACCGTTAGACCCGGCACCGGGTCCGATATCAACGATATGGTCGGCGGTCCACATGGTCTCCTCATCGTGCTCGACCACCAAGAGCGTGTTGCCCAGATCACGCAAGCGTTTCAAGGTCTCAAGCAGACGGGTGTTGTCGCGCTGATGCAGACCGATACTGGGCTCGTCCAAGATATAGATCACACCCACCAAGCTGGAACCGATCTGTGTGGCCAGGCGGATACGCTGCGCCTCGCCGCCAGACAAGGTCCCTGACGCACGGTTGAGGGTCAGGTAGTCTAGCCCCACGTTGACCAAGAAGCCCAGGCGTTCATTGATCTCCTTGAGGATCTGCTTGCCAATGATCCTCTCACGATCGGTCAGGGTCAGTGCACGGAAGAAGCTGAGCGCGTCAATGATCGAGAACTTGCTGACCTCAGCAATATTGCGCCCAGCGACTAGTACAGAGAGCACTTCCTTCTTCAGGCGGGCGCCCTGGCAGGTAGGGCAAGGCTTAGTGCTCATGTATTGCTCGATCTCTTCCCTCATGTACTCAGACTGAGTCTCTTTATACCGGCGGTTGAGATTGCTAATCACCCCTTCGAAGCGCGCATCATAAGTTGCCTGGCGCCCATATGGGTTCTCGTAGTGGAAACGTATCTTCTGATCACCGCTGCCGTACAGAATAACCTGCACAATTTCATCTGGCAGCTCGTCCACCGGGGTATTCAGGCTGAAGTCATAGTGCTTCGATAAAGCTTCCAACATCTGTGGATAGTAATTGCTGGTAGAGCTGGACCAGGGATCGATGGCACCATCGGTGATCGAGCGGCTGCGATCCGGGATGATCAGATCGGGGTCGATCTCCATATTGACCCCAAGGCCCGTGCAGTCCGGACATGCACCCCAAGGGCTGTTGAAGGAGAACATACGCGGCGAGATCTCTTCAAAGCTGAAGCCGCAGTCCGGACAAGCGAAACTACTGCTGAACAGCCATTCGTCCTGGTCGATGATATCGATGATGACCAAGCCACCGCTCAGCTTGATGGCGGTCTCAATGGAGTCAGCCAAACGCTGAGCGACTTCCGGCTTGATCACGATACGGTCGACGACGACCTCAATGGAGTGTTTCTTGTTCTTCTCCAACTTGATCTCTTCAGTGACCTCACGCAGTTGGCCATCGACGCGCACGCGCACATAGCCATCCTTGCGGGTATCTTCGAAGACCTTCTGGTGCTCGCCCTTGCGCCCACGCACTAGCGGAGCAAGCACCTGGATGCGGGTACGCTCTGGGAGCGTCATCACCTGGTCAACCATCTGCTCGACCGTCTGCTGGCTGATCTCGTTGCCGCAGTTCGGACAGTGGGGGTGGCCAATGCGAGCAAAGAGCAGGCGCAGGTAGTCATAGATCTCTGTTACCGTCGCCACCGTCGACCGAGGGTTCTTACTGGTGGTCTTCTGGTCGATCGAGATGGCGGGCGAGAGCCCTTCGATATAATCTACGTCTGGCTTATCCATCTGTCCTAGAAACTGGCGCGCATACGCCGACAGCGATTCGACATAGCGGCGCTGCCCTTCAGCGTAGATGGTGTCGAAAGCCAGCGACGACTTACCCGAGCCACTCAGCCCCGTGATGACGGTGAGCTGATCGCGCGGCAGCTCCAGGTCGATATTCTTCAGGTTGTGCTGCCGCGCACCTTTGATGATGATTTTGTCTTTGGACATGATACCTCCAGCCATCAGTCATCAGGCATCAGCCATCAGGGGAGTCATGAGTCATAAGTCATGAGTCGCCTGTGGGTGCCTTACGACCATGGGATTGTTTGTAGTATAGGTAATGGGGAAATATGGCGAGGGAAATACGACAGATTTCCCGGGAAATATGTGCCTAATCGACAGTATGCTAGAATGATAGTGTTGCGTTTACGTCTCCTGCGTCGACCTGCGGGCGTATGCAATGCGCCCCTACGAGCGAATCGACTGATCATTTACAAGTCAAGTGGGCCATCCTTGTAGGGGCGTATCGCATACGCCCGCGCGCACGGAGCTCAGCGGAGAAAGCGCAAACGCAGGAGCGCAGCATGGCTGCGCGGCTACTGACGGTGGCCTTGGTCACCGTCCAACGTCCCCAACCGACCAGGCCCCAAGCGGGCGTAGCGCGACCTTGCGAGATCATTCAGGGAGCGCAGACAGCGAGGAACTGAAGTCGCCACTGTCTGAGCCGTTAGGCGAGTTTGGCGACATCCCGAGCTGTCGAGCTCGTTCAGTAAAAAGGCGAAGCACGGAGCGCGGTCCGCCGGGGCCGAGCATCCTACTTCATCTGTCTGATCTCGCTGATGACGTCGCGGAGATTAGCGGCTCGCTCGAAGTCGAGCTGCTTGGCCGCGTCCTTCATCTCCTTCTCCATCTTTGCGATCAGCTCTTGCCTCCCACGCGTAGTCAGAGCCTGGATCTTGTCCTTGCTTAGATAAGCATCCTTGTCCTCGGCCACTTTCATAGTAGCCTCGATCACATCGCGCACACCCTTGTGTATGGTCTGCGGTGTGATCCCATGCTCGCTGTTGTGCTGCGCCTGGATCTGACGTCGGCGGTTGGTCTCTCCGATGGCGCGGGCCATGGAATCAGTGATCTTATCCGCATACATGATGACCCGCCCCTGTTCGTTGCGTGCGGCTCGTCCGATGGTCTGGATCAACGAACGGTCGGACCGCAGGAAACCTTCCTTATCAGCATCAAGGATGGCAACCAGTGTCACCTCGGGCAGATCCAACCCCTCACGTAGCAGGTTGATCCCTACCAACACATCAAACACGCCCAAGCGTAGATCGCGGATGATCTCCATGCGTTCCAACGTCTCAATGTCAGAATGCATATAGCGGACCTTGACCCCGAGCCCCTTCATATAGTCGGTCAGGTCCTCGGCCATCTTCTTGGTCAGGGTGGTCACCAGGACCCGCTCCTTTTTCTCCGCGCGCGTGACAATCTCCGTGTAGAGATCGTCGATCTGTCCCTTGATCGGGCGCACCGAGACCTCGGGATCCAAGAGGCCTGTCGGGCGGATGATCTGCTCCACCACCTGCTGACTGCGCGACGTCTCGTAATCGCCCGGCGTGGCGGAAACATAGATCACCTGGTTGATCCGCTCCTCAAACTCATGGAAGCGCAAGGGGCGGTTATCGTAGGCCGAGGGCAGGCGGAAGCCATGCTCCACCAGCGAGTCTTTGCGCGAGCGATCGCCCGCGTACATACCGCGTATCTGCGGCAGGGAGACGTGTGACTCATCGATGATCACCAGAAAGTCCTTGGGGAAGTAGTCGATCAGAACCTCAGGGGGTGCCCCTGGCTCGCGACCGGCGATATGGCGCGAATAGTTCTCGATCCCCTGGCAGAAGCCCATCTCCGTCAGCATCTCCAGGTCATAGTTGGTCCGCTGCTCAATACGCTGGGCCTCCAAGTAACGTCCCTGGTCGTTGAACTCTTGCAGGCGCAACGTCAGCTCTTGCTGGATATCGACGATGGCGCGTTGCAGGTTCTCCTTAGGCGTGACATAGTGGGAGGCCGGATAGATGGCAATATGATCGAGCTGACCCAGAACCTCACCGGTAACAATGTCGATCTCCGTAATCCTCTCCACCTCGTCACCGAACATCTCGACACGGATGGCCTTATCGGAGGTATTCGCCGGGAATATCTCGAGAATCTCACCGCGCACGCGAAAGCGTCCGCGCCTAAAGTCGATCTCATTGCGCTGGTACTGGATGGCCACCAGGCGGCGCAGGATCTCGTCACGGTCTATAACCATGCCTGGCTTGAGCGCCAGTTGCAGATCGAGGTAGTCCGCGGGAGAGCCGAGGCCATAGATGCAGGAAACGCTGGCGACGATAATCACATCGCGCCGCTCCAGCACCGCACTGGTCGCCGAGTGGCGGAGCTTGTCGATCTCATCGTTGATCTGCGAGTCTTTCTCGATATAGGTATCTGTAGAAGCGATATAAGCCTCTGGCTGGTAGTAGTCATAATAACTGACAAAGTACTCGACGGCATTGTTAGGAAAGAACTCGCGGAACTCACTACACAGCTGCGCCGCGAGAATCTTGTTGTGAGCGATAACCAAGGTGGGTTTCTGAACCTTAGCGATAACGTTGGCCATGGTAAAGGTCTTCCCTGAGCCGGTGACACCAAGCAGGGTCTGCTCCTTGTCCCCCCGCTCGACGCCCATGGCGAGCTTCTCGATGGCCTCGGGCTGATCGCCACGTGGCTGATAGTCGGAGACCAGCTGGAACTGAGGCATCTATGATCACATCCTTTGCAGGGAGCATGAGTCATAAGTCATGATAAGAAGACGGTCCATACGGGTCGTATCGATATGCAAGAGAGATGCCAGCACACGTTCGCGCAACTGGTACCAATCATCATTATAGCATGTCAGCGATTTGTGATCCTTTTCAAATATACGGTGATGCTGTATGATTCTGAGAGCGGGGCGCTAGCCTCTGAACGTTGCACCGACGCATGACTTATGACTTATGACTCTTCCATTCTCCTTGTCTCATTCTCCTCTTCCGGAGGGATGTTTGTATGCGGCGATCTACTGCGCTCCTGATCATCTGTCTGCTGGTAAGCTCCTTGGGGTCAACCATAGCAGCAGCTCAGAGGAGCGCCTCCCTAGTGCGACGTCAACCGAAGTCGCTTTCAGCTCTGTACCTGTCCAACGTACTCATCAGGGAGCCTCGGCTCGGGCTTGCCAGGCGTCTACCGCCTGCTAAGCATGTGACGAAAGCGGTGCTGAAAGCTCAGCAGTCTGCACGGACGAAGCCACTCCCCCAGGTGGTTATCCCGCTTCTGGCCTACCATCACCTGGCGCCTAGCCAGCTAAACCTACACAACCAAGCTGGCGAGACAACCACACCTGAACAGTTTGAGAGAGACCTGCTCTACCTACAAGACAAGGGCTATACCACCATCTTCTTCGGCGACCTGCTCAACGCCATCGACGGTAAGGGAGACCTGCCTAAGAAGCCCGCGATTATCTTCTTCGATGACGGCTATCAGAGCAATTATGCCTACGCCTGGCCCCTGCTCAAGAAGCACGGTGACAAGGCAACCATCAACCTCGTCACCTCATTGGTTACCGAGAAGGCCCAACCCTTCGACCCAGGCGTCACCACCTACCTATCTTGGGAACAGATAAAGGAGATGGTGGACTCGGGTGTTATTGACGCGCAGAGTCATACTCACAATCTGCACGGTCAGGAGAACGGGGCGCCGTTGGTCACCAAGGTCGATGCCAAGCGTCTACGCGAGGACTTTGCCGTAAGCAAGCAGTTGATCGAGAAGCATACCGGCAAACCCGTAACCGTCCTCAGCTACCCCTTTGCTGCCTACACGGCCATCTCGGACCGTGTCGGCCAAGAGTTCTTCCGGATCAGCTTAGGTCCCAATGGCGCCGATGCCATGGGCAAACCATTGGGCATCAGCACCCGCCGCCTCAACGTACAGTACTACAAGAATGCAGCGTTTCGACTTAGTGCGATAGGGCAGTGAATGCACTGCTCTATCGCACTAGACACTGGACCCAAGACACTAGACACTAGCGAGACTGTCGAGAAACCTCGCGCTCAATCACCCGTGCGTTTGAGCTCTCTTCGCTGTGCTTCGGTCGCATGGGCGTATGCGATACGCCCGTAGGTCACCGCCAGGTGACCTCAAACGAGGTCAACCCTCCGGACAGCGTTTCGCGCATTTACCATACGAACAGAGGTTTGTATTCGATGCTGTTCTTCGATCTCCTGCATACACAGTGGAAAAAGCGACCATATGGTCGCTTTTTCTTCTACCCTTAGGTGTGGGTCACACTTCTAGTGTCTTGGGTCCGATCGTTCCCACGCCTATGGTCTGCGAACGATCTGCGACGCAGGTATCAGCTTGATCCCAGCTTGTTGCAGTTCAGGCATCATCTCCTGTAGAGCGGATGCCATGGCCTCATGGACATGGCCGATCCCAAGCGAAGGCCCTTCATCGGCGCTTAGGCGCGCCAGCTGACGGATCTCCTCCTTGATGGTCTCCTTGTCACGGACATTGTCCAGGAACCGCTCATTGACGCCCACTGGAAGGTCAACTCCCGTTGCCACCTTGCTAACCACCGAGACTGGTGTTGTGGCGCTATCGATGAAGTAGAGTCCACGCTGCTTCGCCTCGCCGAGCACAGCGGTCATGACGCGCTGGTCAGCGGTCGCCAACGATCCCATGTGGTTATTGACACCTACCGCCCCAGGGACCTGCTTGAGATTGCTCTCGATAGTCGACTTGATCTCTTCATCGGGGGTTGTAACCAGTATCGCACCCGGTCCGGGATCCTGCTCAGGGTTCTGCGACTCCATCGGTTGATGGAGAATTACCTCATGCCCCTGACGCTTGGCTTGTCCGGCGAGGGTCACGCTATAGGGAAGATGGGGCAGCACAGCGACGGTGATCGGCCCCTTCAGGGCCAGTATCTCCTGGGTTCCGGCTCCGCCGTAACCAAAGTCATCAATGATGATCGCCACTTTCCCGACTGTCTGACCGGGGGCAGCGGGAGGAAGCGCAGGCTTACTCGGCTCCTTGTAGCGAACATCGAGCGTATGGGTACGGACAAAGATCGGCGGCTGAGCCCGGTCCCAAGTATAGCCGACCTCCATGTGAACGGTCTGCCAACCCGCACTGCGCTGGGTCTGAATGTCGGCCAGACGCCCCGGAACGCCCTCCAGCTCCTTGGCAAGCAGTCCAACGACCTTGTCCGTGGAGACAGGATTGCTGAAGTTGGCCGTCATCCGACGAGATGGGGAATGCAGTTGACCCTCGGGCGTTGGGTAGATATCAACGGAGAGTCGCTCCGCCTCAACCTGGTAGGCCTCACCTACCTTGTCCAATGCGCTGCGAATGGCGGCATCCACCCGCCCCCATTGCTCGGTGAGATCTACCATGGTGGACTCTGGACGTTTGGGCTGTGATCCGAACCAACGGCACCCGCCCAAGAAGAGAACCACGATCAGCAGCAGGGCATAAACACGCTTGGGCACCTAACCACCTCCGCGAATTGCGTCACTGGTTAGTATGCCCCGCTTCGCGAGTCCCTAGTCACGCTGCGCTAGCCCCTAGCCCCTCGGCCCTCGCCCCTCGTGGGTGTGTCCAAGATTGGGGACAGAGGTCCCAAGAGACGGAAAGGTCGCCTGAACGGCGACCTTTGGGCGCAGCATGGCTACTCCCCTACACATGAACCCGCGCTCAATACCGTAGAGGCGCTAGTTGCCGCGCCCGCGGTTCCCCCGTATCTCACTAGGGACTAGGGACTCGAGACTAGGGACTCTGCTAAGGCTCGCGACGACGCAGTCGTCGCAACAGCCCTAGCAGTGGGCTATTCATCCTCATCTCCATGTACTTCTCCTGGCCCGCGTCGGGGACGAAGATAATCCCTAGATCGAGCGAGTGTTGCAGATGCAGGTAACGAAGGCGGTTGTGGGTTGTCTTGACGGTCAGGGTAACCATCTGGTCGGCGGCCATGTCCTGCTGCCAAGCCTCATACGTGTTTAACTCGGTGCCGTTGATCGCCAAGATAATGTCTCCGGAGCGCAGGCCGGCGCGCTCAGCGGCTGAGCCCGGGCGCATGTCCAGGATCATCAATCCTTGATCGGGGTGTTGATAGAGCGGTCGACCCTCTCGCTCCTCCAGGACCCCGATCACCACCAGCAGTTCGTGCAGAAGCGGAGCAGCTATCGCTACTATCCAAGCGACCCAACCAACTCGCAGCGACGCAAGCGCTAAGAACAAGAGCAGAACACTGTAGCCCGCCAGGCGTCCCGCAGTCTTTCTACTCTTCTGCCGTGGCGTCATGGTGATGGCGATATCGCCGTAGCCCAGCCCCGCGACCACAGGAAACATCACAAAAATGGTCTCGGGGCGCAGCAGAGTGGAACGAAAAAGGGGCCACCAATCGGGCATGGCAATGCTTCCCGCGGTCGGGGCACCGCCCGGTATCACTAAGGCGGACAGAGCGATCAACGGCAGCGGCCAGAACTTCTGCAGGCTAAAGGCGCCGACCAGCTCGTCTGCTTGACCACGCACGTAGATCGGTGTTGGCTGCAGATGTCCGCTTAGGTAGATTAGCGCACTCTCCGTGAAGTGGAGAATCGCTACCAGGCACATAATCCCCGGCACATGCACTTTGGGCCAGCCGGTGGCAAGATTAAGCACACTAACAATCCCGCCCGCGTATGCGAAGCAGATGAAGCGTGGGTTGATGAACATGAGGGCCAGCGCGATCGGCCAGATGATCCCGATCCCGGTATCGCCAATGGTGACACCAACGGCGATCAGAACCAGACTGCCCAATAGCCCGCCGATCAGGCCAAAGGCCAGTGAGACGATTATCTGCTGGGGCAGAGCATACTTGCTCACGCCGAACAGGCCCCGCTCCAAGCGAGCGCTGCGGCGATATTGGACCACCACCAACGCCACCACGATCCAGAAGTAGAAGCTGAGAAAAAAGCTTGGCAGCGCGTCAGCAAACGCGACCAAGAGATCCCAGAGAGGAAGCATCGTAACCCTCCTTCCACAAGCCCGCAGCCCGCAGCCCGCAGCCCGCAGTGAGCGGAGTATGGCCGAGCGAGTTGGAGCTATTGCGCATCCATGAGCTGTTAACTACCAACCCTCAGTACGACAACGGACCACTCTGGGGTGGCCCGTCGGTCAGGTAGCGAAGTTCAGGAACTCGGTTCGGTCCAACGTTTCTCTATCTGTGGGCGGCGGGCTGTGGGCCGCGGGCCCTTAGCGTATCTGCCCTTTCACCGCTTCAATGGCCTTGCCCAACTGCAGGTCGGGGAGCTTCAGATCCAAGGTTGCTTGATTAAGAGCGTCCATGGTCTCCTCATTGAGCTTGCCCGAGGCGGTCAGTTCATGGCTACCTTGGAAGCTCTTCAGCGCCGCAGCGGTCTGCAACCCCATCCCCTGTTCCTGATTGGCGATGGCGTAGCCTAGGGCGCGCAATTTGGCTTGGAGTAGTTCGATATCATCGGCTTCCTGTTTGGTGACTGACGCGTCGGGGCTGGCGGGCATCAACGGCCATACCGGATCAAAGACCTTAAGGTCGGGCTGGATCCCGACCCCCTGAATATGCTGCTCATTGGGGGTGAGGTAGTTCTCAATGGTCACCTTGATAGCGCCACCATTGTCGAGCGGATAGGTCCTCTGCACGGAGGCTTTGCCAAAGGAACGAACCCCGACGATGGTCGCCGACTTAGTATCCTGCAGCGCGCCAGCGATAATCTCAGAGGCGCTGGCGCTGTAGTTGTTGATCAGAACGGCCATGGGGAAATCCCGCTTCTCTAAACGTGAATACTCGGTCACCTTCTGACCTTCACGGTCAACACGATGCACGACCGGTCCCTTTGGCACCAGACGGTTGGCAATCGCCAGACATGTATCCAGGCGACCACCCCCGTTGTTACGCAGATCAAGGATCAGCCCCGTCATCCCTTGGGTGCGGAGGTCAGAAAGCGCCTTATCAAACTGGGCGGTGGTGGTCTCGGCAAACTGGCTCATGGCGATATAGCCGATCTTGTCTTCCAGCATCCGGCTACTGACAGTCGGCGAGACAATGCTAGCACGGACAATGCTAACGTCAAATGATTCTGCGCCCGGGCGTTTTACCGTCAGCACCACGGTACTGCCAGCGGGGCCTTTGACCTTGGCTACCCCTTCTTCCAGGGTAATGTTCTTCATCTCTTGGCCGTCGACCTTGATCAGCTGATCGCCGGTGCGGAGCCCCGCCTTCTGGCTCGGTGAACCTTCCATGGGCGCGACGATGGTCAGAAAGCCGTCTTTGAGCTCGATTGTTGAGCCAATCCCAGAGTAGGTCCCATCGGTTCGTTCTGTAAAGCTCGCCAGCTGCTTGGGAGTAAAGTAGACGGTATGAGGGTCTGCAGTGGCCTTAGTCATCCCTGCCAGCGCGCCTTCAACCAGCACCGTGGGGTCGATCTCTCTCACGAAGGCATCACGCAACACCGCGTATCCTTGGGCGATCACGCCAAAAGCACCATCGTTGATCACTGGCGAAGCAGCCTGCACGCCGGACCAAGTCTGAGTGGCTTGCTGGCGCAGGGCAACTCGCCCGTAGAAGATTAGCGAACCCGCGAGCACCGATAGAACCAGAAGAAACAGCAGCCCTGTGTTACTGGGGCGGTTGGATCGTTCGTCCATGGGACACCTCCGTGTTCGAGCCAACAGCGATCTGCCATTAGCCATCAGGAATAGAGCTAGATAGCGGAAAACCACAGGGCGAACCTGTGGTTGATCAGCCAAGAATATTATACTATACGACAGTGAAAGACAATAGTAGAACGATTCCCCAGTCTGTGAACAGTCTGTGAAGGGCTGATAGCCGGATGCCAAGGGTTGCGGGCGCAGCATGGCAACGCGTGCCACAGGGGGTCTGGCACTCAGTTGTTCAGTTGTTCACACACAACCGATGAGACGAGTTAACTAGGTCATAGGCGAACAGCATCGAAGCACAAGAACTCACCGTACAAGTGAACCAAGTGAGGTGCCTGACCCCATCCGATGCCTATTTGCCTATGGCAGATATGGCATCGGATCGGTGCGCTCACCGTTGACGCGGACTTCGATATGCAGATGGGGGCCAGTGCTCCAGCCAGTGCTGCCAACCTTGGCGATCGTCTCACCCTTGGCCACTTTCTGCCCCTTGGTCACCAGCAGCTTGGACGCATGGGCGTAGAGGGTGAACAGGCCACCACCATGGTCGATGAGGACCATATTACCAAACCCACCGGAGTACTCCGCCTGGGCGACCGTGCCGCTGTCCACAGCCGCAATCCCCGTACCACTGGGTGCCGCGATATCGACACCGCCATGAAAGTTGCCCGTGGAACCACCGAAGGGATCATCGCGCCAGCCGTACGTATCAGTAAATGTATAATAGCCGGGAACGGGCCAACCGAAGGTCCCTGTGCCTTGGCTCGGCTGTCCTTTGCTGGCCTCGATCATGCGCCTGATCTCTGCTTCCAGCTGGCGAGACTCCGCCTCGAACTGCTCGTAGGCCGCCTGCCAAGCCTCTTTCTGCTGCTCTAGGCTCTGGACGACCTGAGTACGGTCGGCCTGTCGTGATGCTAAGGTCACTTGGCGTGCCGCTGTCTCAGTCTCCAGGCTGACGATCTCCGCCTTGGTCTGCTCTACTCTCACCTTATCGGCCGCCTGCTGCACGCGTAAGCGCTTCACTTCTTTGAGCAGTTCCACATCACGCTTAAGCAGGAGCTTTACTAAGTCAAAGCGCGCGAGAAAGTCATTGAAGCTTGTCCCATTGAAGAGCACATCAAGATAGCTAACGCTGCCATTCTCATAAAGCGAGCGCAGGCGCTTGTTGGCGGTCTGGTTGGTGGCATCTAAGCGCTCTTCCGTCTCTGTCAGCCGTTGGGTAGCTGCCTTGATCTCCTGTTCAACAGTCAAGCGTCGGTTCTCGAGGTAAGCTAAGTCATTGCTAGCTTGAGTGAGGTCCCAGTCGATACGATTGATCTCAGCCAGGACGTTAGTCTTCTCCTTGTCGGCCCAGATGATCTTCCCCTGCAAGTCCTTCATGTTGTCTTGCAGCTGTTGCTGCTGCTGTTGCTGTTGCTGCAGGTTGCTGGCATAGGTCAGCTGAACACCGCCGAATGTTAGTACCAGCGCCATACCACCAGCAATTACACGTCTTCCTACGTTGGGCATGGTAGCTTGTCCTCCTATCTATCAGCCCGACGGCATCAGCCATCAGCCATCAGGGGCTAGAACCACGGGAGATCGTCAGTCCCCAGACGTTCCCTTCGGCCTGACGCCTGATGCCCTCGGGCTCGTTTTACACCTTCAAAAACTTCCTCAGCGAGATCGTGCTGCCGATCATACCGATCAGGCCACCGGTGGTCAACATGAGCTTGACCAAGTTACTTAGGAGCGGTGTCGCACCGACAACCGGCAAGATAGGCAGGTTGAGCTCGACACTGCGCAGCACGGCGCGATAGAGATAGACCAGGGCGAGTGACGCCAGCCCTGAACCGAGGAGACCCAAGAAGAGCCCCTCAACCACGAATGGCCAACGGATAAACCAATCGGTTGCACCGACGAACTTCATAATTCCGATCTCACGCCGGCGAGCATAGACGGTTAGGCGAATGGTATTGGCGATAATAAACAGGGCTGCCACTGCCAATCCGACCATCAGCACCAAACCAACAACGCGCACCATCTTGGTGAACTGTAGTAGCTTCTCAACGATCTCACGACCGTATTTGACCTCGGCGATCCCCTTGGTTTGCGCCACCGCCTCGGCGACACGTACCACGTCATCCGCATCTTTCGTGCGGATCTCGTAGGAGTGACGGAGTGGGTTGTCGCTCTCGTAGCCTTCGAGCAACGATTTGTTTTCACCCAGCCGGTCGGCCAAGCGTGTCAGTGCCTCTTCTTTGGAGACAAACTTGACCTGCTCAATGCCGCCAATGGCGCTGATTTTCTTGCTCAAGTCCTTTATTTCGGCGTCCTGCATCCCGTCTTCTAGATAGGCGGTGATCTCGACTTGTGACTCCACTGTAGAGGCCATGTGATCAAGGTTCACCGCTAGGAGCAGGAAGGTGCCCAAGATCAGTAGAGCAACGGTAACGGTGCCCACTGAGGCGATGGTCATCCAGGCATTGCGAACCAGGCTGGCTAAAGACTCCTTAATGAAATAGCCCCATGTTCTAATGCGCATACCCATATACCCCTCTTTGTTCGTCGCGAACCACACGCCCCCGCTCCACGGCAATAACGCGTTTGCGCATCTGGTCGACGATATTCTTGGCATGGGTCGCCATTAGAACGGTTGTCCCGCACTGATTAACCCCTAAGATCAGGTTGACAATATCCCAAGAAGTATCCGGATCAAGGTTGCCTGTTGGCTCGTCACAGATCAGCACTTGCGGCTCATTCACCAGTGCCCGTGCCAACGAGATACGCTGTTGTTCACCACCAGAGAGCTGATGCGGATAGGCGCGGTACTTGTGGCTCAAGCCGACCAGTTCCAGCACCTCGGGCACCCGCTGCTTCAGCTCGCGCGGGTGAGCCTCGACCACCTGCATGGCGAAGGCGACGTTCTCGTAGACCGTCTTGTTGGGCAGCAGGCGGAAGTCCTGAAAGACAACCCCCATCTGTCGACGCAGATATGGGATCTCCCAGCTCTTCAGTTTGCTGATCAGCTTACCGACGATGACGAGTTGTCCCGAGGTAGGTCGCTCTTCACAGGTGATTAGCTTGAGAATGGTCGACTTGCCCGCCCCACTGGGGCCGACTAAGAAGGCGAACTCACCCTTTTCAATACGAAACGAAGCCCCTTGCAGGGCCGCGACTTTGTTCGAATAAACCTTGCTGACGCCAGCGAGTTCAATCATGAAATAACCTCCATGGAGTCCACAGCCCACAGCCCACAGAAGAGATAACGTATCTCCTCGTCTGGCGGGTTGGCTGGTGGTCCCATAATCGCAATCATCGTCAAGCTGAGAACAGACTGCAGCACGAAACCCGCAACACCAATAGGACGTGACACCGGAACCAGAGGTTCCACCAATCGACGTGACAGGTTGCAAAAGAGGAAACAAAGTGACATAATCCGATTCATCTCTACGTGTTCGACAGCAAAAAGATGATTCCTGCCGAGATTTGTGGTTAAGATAAACCATGGAAGAAATTAGAGTTTGAGTCACTATTGTGGTAAACTGATACAAGACTGCCCGCAGCCCGCGGCTCACGGCCCTCAGTGGGAAGGATCGTAGGTACCGCGTCACCCTGACTTACCAGACGGCAGTAGAGCGAATTCAGTCCGATACGGCACGTAGTCCGTCGTCGACCCTAACCGTGGGCGGCGGGCAGCGGGCGGCGGGCTTTGACAACACGGAGGTTATATCCTATGGCAACAAGAAAAGAAGACCGTCTCCAGATCATCCCGCTGGGCGGGGTGGGTGAGATCGGCAAGAACATGATGGTGCTCCGCTACGGCAACGAGATGATCGTGGTCGACGCCGGGCTAAAGTTCCCGGAAGAGGAGATGCTGGGGATCGATTTTGTCATTCCCAATATCTCTTACCTGCTGGAGCACAAAGACAAGGTGCGTGGGATCGTGCTGACCCATGGACATGAGGACCATATCGGCGGGCTTCCCTACGTCCTGCAGCAGATCCAGCTCCCCATCTATGGCAGTCGCTTGACCCTGGGTCTACTCGAAGGGAAGCTCAAAGAGCACAATATCAGCGCCCAACTGAATGTGGTTACCGCTGGGCAGTCGGTGAAGCTGGGCAACAACTTCACGGTCGAGTTCATCCATAGCAACCACAGCATCCCCGACAGCTTCTGCATGGCGATCACCACTCCAGCAGGCGTGGTGGTGCATACCGGTGACTTTAAGCTCGATCAGACACCCGTCTCTGGGCCGGTTACCGATCTTCAGCGTCTAGCCGACTACGGTCGTCGCGGGGTGCTGGCCCTCTTCATTGACTCTACCAATGCCGAGCGCGAAGGCTACACCAAGTCCGAGCGTCTTGTCGGACGGACCTTCGACGAGATCTTCCGCACCCACCATCAAAACCGGATCATCATCGCCAGTTTTGCCTCCAATATTCACCGCGTCCAGCAGGTCTTTGATATGGCGGTCAAGCACAAGCGGCGCGTCACCGTGGTGGGGCGCAGCATGGTCAACAATATCGCCGTGGCCTCGAAGCTCGGCTACTTGAGCTTTCCCGAGAAGACATACGTGGATATTGATGAGATCAGCAAGATCCCTGATAATGAGTTAGTGGTCATCTCCACCGGCAGTCAGGGTGAGCCGCTGTCTGGGCTGACACGCATGGCGATGCAAAGCCACCATAAGATCAACATCGGTTACGGTGATGTGGTGATTATGTCGTCGACGCCAATCCCTGGCAATGAGAAGCTGGTCAATCGAGTGATCAACGGGCTCTACCGCTGTGGAGCCAAGGTCATCCATCAGGGGATGGCGGATGTGCACGTCTCCGGTCATGCCAGCCAAGAAGAGCTCAAGCTGGTGCTCAACTTGGTCAAACCGAAGTTCCTTCTCCCCTTCCATGGTGAGTACCGCCATCAGGCATCCCTGGCGAAGCTGGGTGAGCAAGTGGGGATACCCCGCGAGAACTCGATCATCATGGATATCGGCGATGTCATCGAGGTGGGTGAGGAGCTTAAGAAGGTGGGCAAGGTTCAGGCAGGGATGGTTTTCGTCGATGGTCTGGGTATCGGCGATGTGGGCAATGTGGTGCTGCGTGACCGCAAGCAACTCGCCCAAGATGGTGTCCTGACGGTCGTAGTCACCATCGACAAAGAGGGCCGCAGCATCGTCGCCGGCCCCGATATCATCACCCGCGGCTTTGTCTATGTGCGCGAGTCTGAGGCACTGATCGACGATGCCTGCAAGATCGTGGCGGGCGTCCTCAACGAACAGCTCAGCGAAGGGAACACAGAGTGGACACTGCTCAAATCCAGCGTCCGCGATGCCCTGAGCACCTTCCTCTATGAAAAGACCCAACGTCAGCCGATGATTTTACCGATCATAATGGAGATCTGATCTCCATTATGATCAAGCTCCCTCGTGCCCTAGCGGGCCTCAGCAAGACAAATAAGCGGAGTTGGCACCAACCGGTGCCAACTCCGTTCTCGTTTCATCCCTGTTTCCTCATCAGAACCTTCTTCGCAGCCGCAACGATGTCGGTGGCGGTCAATCCGTACTTCCTCAACAGAGCATCGGGAGTACCAGACTCGCCGAAGGTATCCTTGACTCCCACCCTTTCCATGGGGGCGGGGGCGTTCTCGGCCAGGACTTCGGCGACGGCGCCGCCCAGACCACCGATGATGCTGTGTTCCTCGGCGGTGACCACAGCGCCAGTCTTCTTCACTGATGCGCTAACGGTGGCAGCATCAAAAGGCTTGATGAATGGGATGTCGATGACCTCAGCCTCGATCCCGTCACCGGCCAACTGCTGCGCTGCCTCCAGTGCAGCAGAGACCATGATCCCTGTAGCGACCACGGTGATATCCTTGCCCTGACGCAGGACCATGGCCTTGCCCCATTCCATGGAGAGGCCCTGCTCGTGGATCACAGGAACCGCAGAGCGGCCCATGCGGATATAGACGGGGCCCCGATATTCGGCAGCCAGCCGCACCGCCGCCGTGGTCTCCTCGGCGTCAGCAGGCACGATCACCGTCATCCCAGGGATAACCCGCATCAAGGCGATATCCTCGATCGCCTGATGGGATGCACCATCCTCGCCAACAGTCAACCCTGCATGGGTCGCGGCTATCTTGACGTTCAGCTTGGGGTAACCGATGGTATTGCGCACCTGCTCATAGGGACGTCCGGTGGCAAACATGGCAAAGGTGCTGGCAAATGGGGTCTTGCCGCTGGCGGCCAGTCCGGCCGCGATCCCCATCATATTGGCCTCTGCAATACCGACATTGAAGAAGCGTTCCGGATACGCCTTGCCAAAACCGGCTGTCTTGGTCGACTTGGAAAGGTCGGCGTCCAGCACCACCACATTGGGGTTAGTCTTACCCAGCTCCACCAACGCCTCACCATAGGCATCGCGAGTGGCGATCTTCGTGGTCATAGTAAGTACTCCTTTCAGGAGAGTCAAGAGTCATAAGTCATGAGTCATAAGTGGTCTACCGCGAGGCGGTACCAGAGAGAGCCGAGAGCCATGGCGCTCAAGCGCCACTCCACGGGCGGGTTTGAAACCCGCCCCTACAACCAACTCACCTGTAATCCCGTTGTCTCGAGGGTAACAACAGGGGCGTCTGCAGGGGAGGGTGTAGCCTCGCAGCCATGCTGCGATGGTCTGCCCTCCCACGGGTCGCCAGCAGGCGACCCCCACATTCTCCGTCGCCCACTAGGAACTAGGGACTTGAGACTAGGGACTCAGGAACTCCTACTGGAGCTCCTGTAGCGCTTGCTCCAGCTGCTCACGGCTGGGGGCGTTGCCATGCCACTCGGCCCGGTTTTCCATGAAGGAGACCCCTTTGCCCTTGATGGTCTTGGCATTGATCAGGGTCGGCTTGTCGGTGCATTGCTGGGCCTGTTCTATAGCAGCGAGGATCTGCTGATGATCGTGCCCGTCGATCTCGATGACATTCCAGTTGAAGGCCTGCCACTTCTCCACCAAAGGCAGAGGCGAAAGCACCTTCTGGACAGGACCATCGATCTGCAGCCCGTTGTTGTCCAGGAAGACGATGAGATTGTTCAACTGATAGTGACCAGCAGCCATGGCCGCCTCCCAGACCTGACCCTCCTGAACCTCGCCATCGCCGAGAATGCCATAGACCTTATAGTCCTTCTTGTCAAGGCGGGCAGCGAGAGCCATGCCAACGCAGGTGGAGAGACCTTGCCCCAAACTGCCAGTGGACATATCCACTCCCGGGACTTTCTTCATGTCGGGATGCCCCTGCAGGCGGGAGTCGATCTTACGCAGAGTCAGCATCTCTTCGGTGGGGAAGAAGCCGCGCACCGCCAAGGTCGCGTAGAGCGCAGGAGCTGCGTGACCTTTACAAAGCACAAAGCGGTCGCGATCGGGCCAGCTGGGGTTCTGCGGATCCACCCGCATGACCTTGAAATAGAGGGATGCCATGATATCCGCGATGGAGAGCGATCCACCCGGATGGCCTGATTTCGCCTCGGTAATGGACTTAAGAATCCAGCGCCTAATCTCTTTCGCCTTCCCAGCGAGTTCGGTAGACATAACGAAACCTCCGTTTCGAATTAGGAATTAAGAATGAAGAATTAAGAATACCAGGATGACCGGAAGACCCCTGCGGACACGCAGCAGTCATGTTCCTCATCATCGCAGTTCTCAATTCTATGTACTCCCAATTCCTAACTCTTAATTCTTCATTCTTAATTCTTAATTCTAGATCTAACCACCTTCATCACGAACCTCGGCAGCACTGCCAAGCGCTTAATGCGCTTGGGGTCAGATAGCGCCCGATGCAGCCACTCCAGGTTGATCTTCTGCATCCAGACAGGGGCGCGTTTGATGATGCCGGCCATAACGTTGAAGCTCCCCCCTACCCCCATGGAAACAGGGATGTTGAGAGTGCTGAGGTGCCGTTGGACCCAAATCTCGGCCGGACGAGGCGGACCCAGAGCGCAGAAAAGCATGTCAGCGCCCGACTGCGCGATGGTCGCCACCACAGCCGCCTCTTCTTCGTCTTTGAAGTATCCATCCTGCGTCCCACAGATGGTGCAGCCTGGATAGAGTTCGGTGATCCTCAGCGCTACCTGCTTTGCCACTCCAGGAGCTGCCCCGAGCAGAAAGACCCGATACCGCTTCTCTGCTGCCAGAGCCAACATCCGCTGCATCAGGTCGTAGCCCGCTACCCTCTCCGGCAGCGGCTGCCCGGTATACCGCGAGGCCCAGACCACACCAGAGCCATCGGGAACCACCAGGTCCGCCTTCTTCAGAGCTCTGTGTAGCTCATCGTTGGTCGCGGCCGACATGATGATCTCGGGGTTAATGGTGACGAGATGACGCGGCTGCCTCTTCTGTATGTACTGTTCTACGCGCTGCAGCGCTTCGTCCATGGTGACATTATCTACTTTGTAGCCGAGTATGTTGGCTTGTTTGGACAAATGACTCACCGTCCGTTGAGAGACACCAGAGGGCAGACACCGGGCACCAGAAGAAGTGGGGCCACGCCACACAACGACCGGCATCCAGGTACCTGACAACTCCCGCGTCCCAGAATCCCATCTGATAACTTACATCGGAGGGTCTCACCAGATCTCTGGTGTCTTCCCTCTGGTGTCTCTTCTAGCACCTGCCCTCTGGTGTCTGGTGTCTGGTGTCTTTTCTGCCGCGCAGCAGCCCTGCTGCCAAGCGCGCATTCTCCAGGGCGGAGGCCTGTAGGTCGGCCACCGTGGTGGCGAGCTGCTGCTTGATCGCGAGACGGTTGCGCAAGGTCTCCGACATGCCGCGGTAGAGCTCGTCTCCGGAGAGTTGCTCCATGCTGCCTGCCATTGGCTGACCGACCAGGTCAGCGAAACGATCGACCTTCGGGTCGTAGCTGATCGCCACGCCTGGTACGTTCATCACGGCCGCAAAGATGAGAGCGTGAAGCCGAACCGCGACCAGCAGGTCCAGGTGTCCCACAGCGCTGAGCAGTTCTTGGGCGTGGTAGCGATTGCAGAGCACTTTGGTCTGGTCCCCGTGGCGCATCACCCGCCGGAGGCTATTGGTCATCTCCAGGTCCTCGGGGAAATGCATTGGGATGAAGACTAAGCGGACGCCTTCATTCTCAATAAGCCGATCAAACGCCTCGGCCGCCTCGGTGGTGAAGCGCTCACGGCCAGGCCAGGCACGCACGGAAACGCCTATCAGGGGAGCATCTCCCCCAAGTTCAACCCCCGCCTGCCGCAGGATCTCGGCTCCCACCTCATGGTTGGCCGGTGGCAGTGCCACAACAGGGTCAGCGGTGACATGGACCGGGGGACGCAGGACACCCAGACTGCGGAGTTCCTCGGCAGAGGCAGCGTCTCGGACCGAGATCAACGAGGCGCGGTTCAGAACCACCCCCGTCAGCCAGCGGTTATAACCATTGCGGATCGGGCCGATCCCTTGTGCATAGAGCATCACAGGACAGCCAACCATCCGGGCCAAGGTCATGATGCTTAGATAATAACGCAGACTGCGGTGGCTGGTGACATCCTGCAGCAGGCTGCCACCACCGCTGATCAACAGATCTGCCTCGCGCAGGGCTTTGAGAATGGGGAACAGGTCGGCCCTGCCGATCGAGCGGAGCCCGTACTGGTCTTCGGTCAACTGGGGGTTGGCGGAGAGCACTGTGATCTCCAGATTGGGCTCCTGACGCAGCAGTGCCTCTTTCATGGCGATCAGGATAGCTTCGTCACCCACGTTGTTGAAACCGTAATAACCCGAGATAACAACCCTAGCCATCAGCTGGGCTCCTTCTCACGGTCGCACGCCCTCGGCGGCGATCCGTTTCCTTGTTGTTCGCGGCTCTGCCGCATAATTGTGTGCTCGTATAGGCTAAGTATCGCTGCGGCAACCAGCACTACGATGGCGCCAACGACGATCCCTAACGCTAGGCCATACAGGCCGCGCTCCACACTGTAGACGATCGGCGTGCGGATATGAGCAAAGGAGTTGACAATGGAGATCTGGCCGCTCATGGCTGCCAGCAGAGCAGGTCCTACCAACCAGCGGTAGCCACGCTGCAACAGGAGGGGCATCACCATGATCGCCGGATGACCAATAAGAAACTCTTTGTTGCGTGGGCGGGCGATCAGCGTTTGTTCCAAGAAGTTGCGCAAGCGGAGTTCAAGCTCACTGACACCAACCCCGGCGGTATGCCCTGAGCGTCCTATATAGATATAGATAGCCACGGTCGCAAGCGCCAATGCGCCAAGGATCAGGAAACTAATTGGTTGTTTGAGCAGCGTGCGGATATCATCACGCCACTGGTCAAAACCACGGCGAGGCGGGCGTTGCTCAAAAACCAGACCGTAGTGGGTGAAGTAATAGACTGCGACCAGGATCATGGGCAGGATGAAGCTCACCTTGACTCCACGGAAGTAGTTGATCTCGAGCATGAAGGTATTATCGGCGAGGACGGTACCGAGGGTGATGCCTCCCAACAGGCTGACCAACGAGGTCATGACCATGAGCAGGACACCCTGCAGAAGAGCCCGTCCCAAGGTCTTGCCTGGGTTCCGCTTCTCCAAGCGATCCAGCAGCACCATGCCGGCCAGCGTCGGAAAGACGACATGGGCGCCGAGCCCTAGGAGCTGCCGCATCTGCACCCAGCGACCTCCCACCGTTCCAGGCGATCGGGACAGCCAACCAATCGCCGCCGCCCCCGCCAGGGCAAGGGCCAGCAGAGCATATCCCCACAACGGCTTGGGGTTAAGCCAGTGAATGAGCAAGAGGACACCCGCTGCCGCAATCCCCATGGGGAGCAGCAGCATCTTGCCAGCCAGATGGAAGGCAGGCAGCACTGAGGCATGCCCAAGGCCATAGCCGGCGTTCTGCAGCTGGGGAATGAACTCACTGATAATCGCCTGGTTGATCTTGAGGACCTGTTGCGGACGCGCCTCAGTGCCGGAGAATAGGCGCATGTACAGGACGCGAATATTGCGATCAATCACTGCCCGGAACCAACGATCCCTGATGCCAGCCTGATCCAACCAGTTCGGCTTATCCAGCTCAGCCCGCTGGATGGCATAGACACGAGCCGCTTGATAGTCGGTTTTCTCTAACGCGACTGTATCGCCATAGTAGCCGACATGCCCCAGCTGGTTGGGCTGCTCGATCAGACCCAGGGTCCACCCCTGTTCTTTCAGCAGCGTGATGAACTCCTGGTAGCTTGGGTTCCCTGCTTTGGCAACCTCTCCCTGGGCATCAAACATTCCCGGGAGGACGCCTCCGGTGGGCACCACGGTCTTGACCTTGCCGGATCTAATGAGAGGCTGCATCATCTCGCGCAGCTCCGCCGCGGTGATCCCGGGGCGAGGGGCTGGGCGGGCCAGGATCTCCAGTCCCATCGCCGCGATACGGGTGACCTCTTCCTGATCAAACCATAGCGCGGCCTTCTGGTAGTCCTTCCAGTAGACCGATGGGATCTCCAGCACAGAGACCTGCGTTCCTGCCAGTGCCCGTACCCTCACCTGCTGGAACTGGCGGGCGAAGGTCTCGCGCACGCGTTGGAAAGTTGGTTGGTCGTCGAAAAGCACATAGGTGGTGGCAGGCTTAACCTGACCGATCAGGGTCATGATCTCTCCTTGGGGCCAGAAACGGGTAAAATTGCCCAGAGTTCGGGCATCAAAGACGCTAACCATCCCCTGCTCCTCCATGCGGAGCAGGTTTAGCTGATAGACCGCGATCGAAGTGGCGCCAGACTTGCGAAAGTCGCCCAGAGCGGCGAAGTAATCTTCGCGACCGCCGCCATCACGCGCGATCATCGCCCAGACCTCATCGGCATCCACAGCGATCTCAATCGTACGGCTGTTGTTCTCCACCTGGTAGCGCTGCCACGCAACACCGCCCACCAGGAGCATGGAGAGCGCAACAATGGCGGCGCAGATCTTCTTAAGCAAAGGCAAAACCTCCATCGCAGCCATCAGGCATCAGCCCGCAGCCATCAGTAGAATGCGAAAAAACGGTAGGTCATAAGTCAAAGTAACGATTCTAGGCGGCGAGGAAAAGAGCATAAGTCATGTGTTCATGAGAACAGATCATGAAACAGCCAAGGCGTTTGTAGGGGCGAATCGCATACGCCCGGTCGCCACAGGCGACCTGATTGCACTTCCATTTGGAAGTCCGCCGACAGTACTGACTCATGACTCATGACTCTCCCGCGCCCTCAGAGCGCGGGATGCGACCCAGACCGCCACGTACCCGACCACAACGCCCAGCACCAACCCATAGATAGTTCGCAACAGCGACAACATTACGGGCGTATGCAGATGCACAAAGGTATTGAAGATGGAGACCTGACCGGTGGTGGCGATCAGCAGCAGGGGTAAGACCCAACGCTTGCGATCCTTGGCCGCCCAGGCAGCCAGGAAGAGGGCGGGATGACCGATCAGAAACTCCTTGGTCCGTGGTCGGGCGCGCAGAACTGCCTCTAGCCATTGCCTCAGGGTGGCTTCAAAACCAAAGACGGGCGCGGCACTGACATTGCCACTACGCATCACATAGATCGCCAGCAGCAGCCCAGCCACCCCAAATGCCAAGAGCGTACGCCAACTGAGCAGGCGCCGCCAGTTGCGCTCTTGGATGATCTTGCCGCTCCAGACCAGGAGATAAGCAATGGTAACCAACACCAATGGCGCAATAAACGCTACCTTGACCCCACGGAAAACACGCCAGGCGAGCAGATAACGGATATCGCTCAAGGCTGCATTGGCTAAGAGGGCACCAGCTAGGGTGATCACCGTAGCCTCCAGCAGCAGGCGTATCGCCCCAGTGGCACTATTACCATCTTGGAGAGGAACCAGGCGTTTGCCAACTCGAACCATACCCCAGGCAGGAAAGATCACGGCTGCCAGCCAGGCCAAACCCTCAGCCAACAAGAGGCTGCCAGGACGAAGCATGTTGAGAGCAACCACGCCAACACTGCCCAGCGCCCATAGTAGCAGCGAGATACGAAACGACAGCCCCAAGAGCGCCTCACTGAGAAACAGAACCCCGGCTGAGACAATCCCCACCCCGATCCAGCTCAGTGTCCCCGGCTTAATGGTGAAGTTGGGCAAACGCTGCGCCTCTCCCAGCGGGAAACCATAGCCCTGTACATCTTGGGCAACACCGCGCACCCACCGCTCAACCTCAGCGGCGGCGTCCTGTTTGAGGTCCATATGCTTAAACGGCTTAAGAAAGACAATCCGGATGCCCCTGTCCTTTACCGCCAAGGCGAACTCCGCGCGGGTGTCAGCAGGGTAACCGGGATGGACACGGATCGCTTGATAGCCCGTCTGGGCGAGGATCTGGTCGAGCCCCTTCTGTTCACCGAGGAACTCCACGATCCCGACCGGCAGTTGCTCCACGGACAGAGCACGAGCAGTCACGTCAAGGTTATCAGGGTAGCCATAGGCCTCATAGCCACGGAAGATCAGTTTGCTGCAATTGGGCAGATCAGCAACCTTGTCAATGGTCTCAGCGATATCATAATTGCTCAGCCCAGGTTGGTTGGTGAGCTGCGGGATCAAGAGCAGTCCAGACTCCTTAGCGTAGGCGGCCAGCTCAGGATCGGGTTCAGTAGCGCGATCGTCGACAAGCACTAAGGAGCTCATCCCCGCCCGATGATAGCGCTGGACCAGCTGTAGCGGTGTCGTGTTGGTCAGCTTCCCAACCTCAACGATATCATCATAGTCCAGGGCGATCTCCACAGGCTTGACGAAGCTCTCTACCTTGACTCGATAGACAACCGTGTAGCCGGCCAAGACTAGCGCAAGGATGAGTATCAGGGGTAGCCCCCACGGGCGCTCGTTCTTCAACTATTCCACCGCCTTGTCCTGGGCGCGTCGCGCCCATGGGTCCCTAGTCCCTCGTCCCTCGCCCCTCGTGAGAACACTGGGAACTGGTAGCTGGACACTGGGCTTCAAAACCTGCCCTGCCCTACGTGCAATGTAGCAGCGCTACCAGGCTTGGGACCGCGAAATCCCTACTTATATTCTAACCACGAGAATGATTTCCTCTCTTGGCAGGGCCAAACCACCGCTTACACTCCTGCCATTTTACCACATGTGGCGAAGCTTGTCAGATTTAGCTCTGATGTACACGCAAAGAGCCGCCCATCGGCGGCTCTGCGAATCACGGTAGCGCTCCTCAACTTCTCCGTCTCTCCCACTAGGGAGACCGACGAAAGGCCGCGGGCGCAGCATGGCCGTGCCCCTACGACCCAGGGAGATACCTCAACATGTAGGGGCGCAGCCATGCTGCGCCCGCAATCCCTAGTAGTTCCGGGCTTTCAATCTTCCTGAACCACGCCTTATTCGACATTCTCACGAGGGGCGAGGGACGAGGGGCGAGGGACTCTCCCATCACTTAACCGTGTATTCCCCTCTCACCAAGACAATCGCGTTCTCCGTGGCCTTGATCCCACGGCCATCACTCTTGGCTACCAGCAGAAGATGGTTTGGGGGGATAGGTGTGCCCTGTCCCAGATCAAACCCGTCGGTCAGGTCAGAGAGCCCGCCAGCGCTGCTGGCTACAGCAATGGCCTTGCCACCGCGCAGCACAATCTCACTACCCGCGCCCATCACCAACTGTTGGCCAGCGGTCAACGACACGACCTGGAGCTGCGGTGCGGCCGCAGGCGTCGAGGGTGTAGTCGGTGTCTGCCCCGTCGGGGATTGCACCTTCGTATCCACATAGCTTCTGACCTCGGCGATCAGCTTGTCCACATAGCTCTGCGAGACCAGCGGGTCTTGCGCAGAGCCAGGCTGCGGTGCGCTGGCTTGGACGGTATGGCCAATCACGAAGCCGACACTGATCAGGACAACGACTGCAAGAATGCGTTTGATCGATGAATGCATGGCGATGCCTCCTTACGTCGGTGCCCGAAGCCATCAGGCATCAGGCATCAGAGATCAACGGTAGAAATACGGGTGGGACTGGGCGCGAGTGGAGTCAGGCAAGTCTGACCAACTGCGGCCGATGGCCGTATTTTCCCCCAGCTGATGCCTGATGCCTTCGGGCTGGGCAACCAAGGAATGACGTGGTCATTCCTTGGTTGCCCAGTTCCCGGTTGCCAGCGCCTTTAGATATCCTTGGATAAATGGCTCCAGCTCGCCGTCGAGCACAGCCTGGGTATTGCCCATCTCCACACCGGTGCGGTGATCCTTGACCAGGCTGTACGGCTGTAGGACGTAGGACCGAATCTGGTTACCCCAGGCGATCTCGCCCTTCTCGCCACGAACGGCGCTGGCCTCGGCCTCTTTGGCCTGACGCTCGCGCTCATACAACCTAGCCTTAAGAATCGCCATGGCGGTCTGCCGATTCGAGTGCTGTGAGCGCTCGTTCTGGCAGGTTACCACGATCCCCGTGGGCAGATGGGTGATACGGATGGCGGTCTCTACCTTATTGACATTCTGTCCGCCCGCTCCCCCGGAGCGATACACATCGATACGGATCTCGTCTTGTTTGACCTCGATGGCGATATCGTTCTCCAGCTCGGGCAGGACTTCCACAGCGGTAAATGAGGTGTGGCGCCGTCCGGATGTATCAAACGGTGAGATCCGGACCAGCCGGTGGACGCCATGCTCTGACTTAAGGTAGCCGTAGGCGTTCTCACCTTTGACGAAGAAGGTAGCGTTCTTGATCCCTGCTTCGTCACCACCTTGGTAGTCGACCATCTCGACCGCAAAGTCGTTCTGCTCGCACCACCGGGTGAACATGCGTAGCAGCATCGACGCCCAATCCTGAGACTCCGTTCCACCGGCCCCAGGATGGATGGTGACAATGGCGTTGTTTCCGTCATAACGATCAGAGAGCAGGGTCTGAAGCTCCAACTGCTCCGCATGGTGAACCAGCGTTGCAGCCCCCTTCTCCAGTTCTCGCTCCAACTCTGGGTCGGGCTCCATCTCCAACAGCTCGACCATCCCGAGGATGTCGTTCAGTTCATTGGCCACCGAGGTGAAGGCCTCGACCTTGCCGCGCAGGCCGTTGACCTCGGCGATGGTCTTTTGAGCCTTCTCCTGGTCGTCCCAGAAACCCTCGCGGGTCATGACCTCTTCTAGTTCAGCTAACCTTGCCTGTTTGCCGGCCAGGTCAAAGAGAACCTCTGAGTTCTGACACCATGTCCTTTACATCTGCCAACTGACGTTTCACGTCATCCAACATACATATCACTCCTTTGGTCTTGCAGGCACACATGTGCTGCGCCCGTGGTGCATCCGACGTCGCGCGGCCCATTTAGGGCCGCCTCCCCCGCACCCCCGTCTCGTCTCCCACCGCGAAAGGCCCCAAGCGCACGTAGCGCGACATTGCGAGCCCATTCAAAGAGCGCAGACGTTGAGGAGAAGAAGCGAACACTGTTTGAGCCCATAGGGCGAGTTTGTGAGCTTCCCGAGACGTCGAGCTCATTCGGTCAAAAATGCGAAGCACGTCGCGCGGTACGCTGGGACCGCCTTCCTATTTACCACAACAGTGCTTATACTTCTTCCCGCTGCCGCAGGGGCAGGGATCATTGCGCCCTACCTTATTGGCTGGGCCGGTCACTGGCTGGGTCGGTCCTGCGGTATCGGTGGCCACCATCACCGCTTCGCGTTCTGGTGGCTGCTCCACCTGCACGCGCAGGATGGTGCGGGCGATATCCTCCTGGATGCTATTGGTCATGGCAGTAAACATATCGTAGGCCTCGAACTTGTACTCCACTAGCGGATCCTTTTGTCCATAGGCGCGCAGTCCGATCCCAGCACGCAGTTCGTCCATGGCATCGATATGGTCCATCCACTTGGTATCGACCATGCGCAGCGTGATCACGCGCTCCAACTCGCGCATGATCTGCTCACCCAGCTCCTGCTCACGACGCTCGTAAGCCTGTTCGACCACGCGGTGGAACTCTTCCTTCAGCTCGTCGCGGCCCAGGTTTTGGATCTTCTCAAAGGTAAAGTCCGCAGGAAGCGGGATCACCTCGGCCACATGGTTGAAGAACCCTTCCAGATCCCACTCTTCGGGGAAGACCTTCTCACTGCAGTAGATCTCCAACGCGTTGTCGACCATGGTCCGGATCATGTTCACCACGGTCGGCCTGAGGTTGTCGCCCTCGAGAATATCGCGACGCTGCTTGTAGATCACCTCACGCTGCTGGTTCATGACATTGTCATACTCCAGGACGTGTTTGCGGATATCGAAGTTCCTAGCCTCGACGCGCTTCTGCGCGGTCTCGATCGCCTTGCTCAGCAGCGAGTGTTCGATCGGCATGTCTTCTTCGATCTTCAGCTTATCCATCATCACCATGATATTGTCCGAGCCGAAGAGCCGCATCAGATCATCTTCCAAGGAGATGAAGAACTGCGACGAACCTGGGTCGCCTTGGCGGCCAGAGCGACCACGCAACTGGTTGTCGATGCGCCGTGCCTCATGCCGCTCGGTACCAATGATATGCAGCCCGCCCAGCTCCGGTACCCCTTCACCTAAGATAATGTCGGTCCCGCGACCGGCCATGTTGGTGGCGATGGTAACGGCATCACGCTGTCCAGCCAGGGCGATGATCTGCGCCTCTTTCTCGTGGTGTTTGGCGTTCAACACCTGGTGCCCGATCCCGCGTTTCTCTAGCATCCTGGAGAGGTATTCTGACTTCTCAATGGAGATGGTACCGACCAGTAGCGGCTGACCGGTTTGGTGGCGGCTGATGATCTCCTCCACCACCGCCCTAAACTTAGCCTGCTCGTTCTTGTAAACAACGTCCGGCATATCCATACGGATCATCGGCTTGTTGGTGGGGATGACAACGACGTCTAGACCATAGATGGCGCGGAACTCATCTTCCTCGGTCAAAGCGGTACCGGTCATGCCGGCCAGCTTCTTATACATACGGAAATAGTTCTGGAAGGTGATGGTCGCCAGGGTCTGACTCTCGCGCTCCACCTTTAGGCCTTCTTTGGCCTCGATCGCCTGATGCAGACCTTCGCTATAGCGACGGCCAAACATCAAGCGGCCGGTAAACTCATCGACAATGATGACCTCGCCGTCTTTGACCACGTAGTCACGCTCGGCCTTCATCAGCGCTTCAGCCTTCAGCGCCTGCATGAAGTGGTGGTAGAGCCCGCTGTTCTCATGGCCGACCAGGTTCTCCACGCCCAGCATCCGCTCGACCTTGGTAACGGCGCCTTCCGAAGGCGAGACGGTATGGGCCTTTTCATCGACGGTGTAGTCCTCGCCTTGGCGCAGGCGCGGGACGATTTTGGCAAAGCGATAGTAGAGATCGGTGGACTGCTCAGCCTGCCCGCTGATGATTAGCGGCGTGCGGGCCTCATCGATGAGGATGCTGTCCACCTCGTCGACGATGGCGTAGCTCAGTGGGCGCTGTACCATCTGCTCACGGTAGACGACCATGTTGTCACGCAGATAGTCAAAGCCAAACTCGTTGTTTGTCCCGTAGGTAATATCGGCGGCGTACGCACGCTGCCGCTGACCAAAGTCGAGACCGTGGAGAATCAGGCCAACCTCCATCCCGAGGAAGCGGTAGATCTGACCCATCCATTCGCCTTGGGTGCGCGCCAGATAGTCATTGACCGTGATTACGTGGACCCCTTTGCCCGACAGGGCGTTGAGATAGGATGGCAGGGCTGCCGTTAGAGTCTTGCCCTCGCCGGTCCTCATCTCAGAGATTCGCCCTTGGTGGAGTACGATCCCACCCAGCACCTGTGTGTCGAACGCTCGCTGCCCGATGGCACGGATCGCTGCCTCACGCACGGTGGCAAAGGCTTCAGGCAATAGATCATCGAGGGTCTCGCCCTTGGCGAGGCGATCTTTGTACTCCTGGGTCTTTCCCCGCAGCTGATCATCGCTCAAGGCTTTGAACTGTGGTTCGAGCGAGTTGATCTTATCGACGATCGGCTGAAGCTTCTTCAGCTCACGCTCGTTGGGATCACCCATGAGCTTCTTAAGAATACCTAGCATGGAAACACTCCCTATCGAGTCCACAGCCCACAGCCCACAGCCCACAGTAGAGGCCGAGTGACGAGGAGTGCGGCTCTGTAATCGCTGTAGCTCCTACTGAGCAAAAAAGGTTGGGGTGGTGCCCCAACCTAGAATTCCCCGATGGTATTGTAACACTATACCAGGACCTTAGACAAGTTAACAGTTCGTGACAGCGACACAACGAGTCCACAGCCCACGGCCAACAGTAGAGGTCGAAGACGAGGGGTGCGGCTCTGTAGTTGGGGGCAGTGGTCCGCGGGCTGTTCAGTCTCCCACCGACGTTGGATCCCCCATACTGCGGGCTGCGGGCTGCGGGCCGCGGGCGCTCATCATGGATACCATGATGAGCCTCCCCACTCCCAGAACCATCAGGATATCGCCAATGCTGATGATCTTTGGCAGGGGGTACGGGCGGGGGATGGGGATGATATCGGCTAGCCACGGAAGGCGCGTCGCCTCCGTCAAGAGGCTGTGCGACGTATAGGCCCCCGAGGTCAAGACCGGCAGCATGTCGTTCATATTGGTCACCTGGATTCCCCACATCGAGACCGGCATCCGTCCTTGATTCGCTAGGATCACGAGGAAGTTCAGTACCACACCGACGACCAAGAGTGGCATGCCAGGAATCTCTTTATTGAGATACAGGGCGAGGAAGAGTACCAAGTAGCCAATCACCTGAGCGGCCGATCCAAAGCGCAGGGCCGCCTCCACACCGAACCCAGCGAGAAAGACCGGGCCCGCACGCAGCACCAGAGCCACAAGAATCAGCCAGAACTGCCGCAGCGAGATCTCGGTCAGCCCAGTTAGACGGCCGCCGCGTATCCAGCCCAGGACCAGGAACAAGAGCACACCATCAATGAGCACCGGCCGCTGCCTCCTTCTCTGCTTGCAGCTGTGGAGCGAGAATAGCTAGAAAGACCTTGACCACCTCGGGATCAAACTGCGTCCCGGAGCAGCGGGTGAGTTCTTCGGCGGCCTGCCCCACTGACCAAGCCTGCCGATAGGGGCGGTCGGATGTCATGGCGTCGAAGGCATCGGCGACCGCGATAATCCGCGCCCACTGGGAGGTCTCTTGGGCCTTGACGTGGTCGGGGTAGCCGTTGCCATTGTACCATTCGTGATGATGACGAACAGCCTCCACGCCACGACTAAGGAAGGCAATCTGACTGATGATCTCAGCGCCAACCGCCGCGTGTTTGTTGATCGCCTCACGCTCGTGGGGCTCCAGCCGACCAGGCTTGTTCAAGACCGCTTCCGGAACACCGATCTTGCCAATATCGTGTAGGAGGGCAACATACTCCAGCATATCGAGGTCATCGCTCTTCAACCCCATACGACGGCCGATACTCACCGAGTACTGAGCTACGCGCTCAGAATGCCCGCCAGTATATTCGTCTTTGATGTCGATGGACTTTGCCAGAGCTCGAATGGTTGAGAGATACGTATCCCGCATCTCAGTGTACATCTGGAAGCTGTGCCTCGCCAGCATCATGGGGATCAGGAATAGTAGGATACCGTAGAGCCCGGCAAGCTGATAGGTGATCGCCATCAGCGCCGCCAGGGGGGTCAGGGCAACGAGGTTAGGTAGCCAGGCCCTCATATTGCTGCCCCAGATATAGAGGAACGAACGCTGTTTGCGCATCGCGATGATGGCTGCTACGACACCCGAGTTCAGCATGTAGTGGGAAACGGCCGCTAGCACGATGGCAAGCAGGTCATCTGGAAGAACAACGCCTCCTGGAACCCCTCCTAGCGCCGTGAAGAGATGCCCAGCTACGAATACGCTGACAACAACCTGAGCGCTATTGAACGCTCCCATGAACCAACGCTCTTGCTTGCGGACTTCCGCATTGAGGCTGATACTCCCAATAGCTGCAACCCACACTGTCGAGGCGGGACCGATGATCCAGTTGGATGCGAGGCAGATAATGAAACCGATGGTAACGGTGCCAATCCCGGGGATAATGATGGGGCTAGCCTCGGCAGCCAGAAGCAGGGCTGTGAAGATTGCGATCGAACCAATGTTGGCCCCGTGCCCATATAAGGTCTCGCCAACAAGTATCGCGAAGCCGATCAGGATAATAGATGCAACGTATGTAATCTCCCTCTTGCTCATGGGCCTCATGGTTGCACCTCCTCTTCATGGTTCCCAAAGGCCAAAGCGTAGGTATGTCAGAATAGTGGCTCCGCGAAGCGCACGTCTCAGCGATCAATATGATATTAGGGCCGACAAAAGGTTAAAACTCAGTCCATCTGAAGTTGGCGCCGCCGGCAAGAAGCAGGCTGGTCAAAGCCACGATGATGGCGATGATCTTATTCTTCACAAGTTCTCCCCCTTTGCGTGTGGCCTCTGCCTTCCGCTATTGTGGCAGGGGTTTCCGCTCCGCTCGGATGGAGATACATGTCGGCCCTAAAACTTAGGTGCTAGCCACTCGCCCCACACTATGCCATCAACCTACGGTTGATGGCATCGAGTGTGGCGCGTACCACGGCTTCTTTCTCGTCATGCCGCACTAACGCTGCTCCAATGAGGGTTTCCTCAGTTTGCTGGGTCATGCGGGTGACCATGGCGAGGGCGACGCGCCCCTGGGCCATGGTGACGACACTGACGTCCTCGATGACGAGGCCAACCAGTTCGGGGATCAGCTTGTTGAGCGCATCGATGGTCGCCATGGCCAGTAGGCGCAGGCGGTTGCCACGCGAGGCAGGTCCGTGCGCCAAGCCGAGGACAGTCGCTTCGTCCAGCGACATGGTAACCTCCGCCGTGCAGAGCATACCATCGACCGTAAACTGTACCGCCCCCATCTTGGGGCGGCGAAGTGCAACTTGGGTGGCCACGCTATCAAGTTGGACAACACTAATCTTCTTATGGTCAACATGCTCACCAGTCTTGATAGCGAGCAAGGTCTCAATGTCACGCACGATCTGCTTCGGGGATCGCCCCGTCTTGGCGAGGACGTGCAGTTCCTCCAGGTCTCCCTTTTCAGAGACAACCGCTCGGCAGGCGGCGATATCCGCCAACTCCTGCAACCAAGTCTCAACGGCACGAACGTCAAAAGCCTTCACCTGGTCAACCTCCCCGAAGATCGAAGTAACTACATATTCTGCCAAGCTCCGCCATTTCCCTTCCTAGGGGAAACATAAAAGAGCGACACCAACCGACAGAAACGAAACATGGGCGCAACACGTTTAGGGCCCCTACACGCAAGGTCCGTAACCCACGTAGGGGCGCCGCCATGCTGCGCCCGTTAGGTAACAACGGGGTTTGACCCCGTTGTTACCTGATTCCTTGTTCTTTCGTCGCCATATCTGCTGTGGACTCGTGGACTTGTGTTCCTGTGGACTCCATTCGGCCGCGCTTCGCGCTAACGAATGGCCTCCCCCCGCTCCCGCTTGATCGTATCGACCAACGCCCATAACCCACCCAGCACCAGCGTGTGGCCACCGAGGATGACCGGAATCGACGCCTCGACCGCTCGCTTGGTGAATTCACGGATGAACGGATCCTGGATCAGTTGCCAGTTGCCGAGGTCGGAGTTGAACCGGTCCGACTCACTGGGATTCAGCTTGAAGTGTGAGAAGATCACGCGCGTATCGACAAAGGCCACCTGGCAGACCTTGGTCAGATAGCTGAAGAAAGCCTCGATCCCAAGGTGCTCGATATAGTCGCCGATGAACGAGGTGACCTGCCCTTTCTCAATCCTCCCCAGCGCCTTCATGCCGCGTTCCTCAGAGTAGACCCGCAAACGAAGCGCCAGGTTGGAGTTCAGGTGGGCAATGATCGGCGCCCCCACCCGCCCGTAAATGAACGTCTCGGCGTAACTCTTGCTGGCCAGGACAGCCTTCGCCCGCAGCAATGGCGCAACGTCAAGGTCTAGCGCGTCCAGCGCAGCCTTGGTCCGTGGTCCCACTCCCGGCAAAACCTTAAGAAACAGCAGCTCGGTCGGGGTATCGATATCGAAATGGATCCCCACCGAATGGGGCATCAACACCTGCGGCAGCCCCGCTTGATAGCGCAGTTCACCGGCCAGGACATTGTCCATTACCGGAGGCTCGATGGTCAGGATCGCCTCTGCGGGTGACCAAGCGACGATATCGGCGGACTGGACATTGTTGGTGTAGACGATCTGATCAGACGCCATCACCTTCTCGGCGATGCGAGCGAACTCACCTTCAGTGAGCAGAGGCGAACTGGCTCCGCCAAAGTAGAGCGCCTTCTTGATCCCGTAACGGCGGATAAGATCCTGCAGAGCTTCGCCGAAATGGAATGCTCCCTGCGTCGTATCCTCGACCACCACCCCCAGTTCGCGAGCCTGCTCGGCTAGGTCGGGGTAGTTGGTGCAGAGGATGACCCGTTCATACTGCGGTAGACGCACCAGTTTCTCCATATTGTCCAAGGCCACTGCCTTGCGTACACTCAACAACTGCTGCTCGACGAGGCTCTTAGCCCCGCCTCCTTCGAAGATTATGGCCGTTAGCATATGCGTCAACTCCGTTCTGTGTAAGACCCTCGCCCCTCGTCCCTCGCCCCTCGTGAGTCAATCAAAGAAGGCCTCGATTGCGGGCGCCGCCATGCAGCGCCCGGGTAATCTGACGCGAGTGGGGACGTGGAACGAATACGGCGTTTGCTCGACTGATGCCTAGATTCTTGTCGTTTCCCATATTCTCTGCGATTGGCACCAATCCTTTACTTACGCACAAAAAAGACCGCCCACCAAAACGGTGGACGGACTTCTGCGTGCGTATTAGTCCCTACGTACCCCTACGAGGGGCGAGGACTCTCTCAATCCTCGCCCGGCTCGATCAACCCGTAGTTGCCATCGCGGCGTCTGTAGACGACATTGACCTCCTCGGTCTCGGCGTTGGAGAAGACGAAGAAATCGTGACCAACCAGGTTCATCTGCAAGATCGCCTCATCGACAGCCATGGGTTTCAGGGCAAACTTCTTACTGCGAACAACCCTGGGTTCTTCGCCGCGATCGTGGCTGACACCATTGGGCACCATCTCTTGGCGGATGCGTCGCCCTAGCCGGGTCTTGTTCTTATTGATCTGTTTGTCAATTATGTCAACCACCATATCGATCGACGCATACAGGTCGGAGGTGGTTTCTTCACCTCGTATAACGAGCCCACCGGCCAGCATGGTCACCTCAGCGGTATGGCGCTCCTTCTCCACAGAACAGGTGACTGTGGCCTCAGGGGTCACGTCAAAATACTTGTCAAACTTGCTGAGCTTTCTCTTCGCATGATCGCGAATGGCGTCAGTGATCTGGACATTCTTACCTTTGACGGTAACTTCCATGACCAACTCAGCTCCTTCCGCACCGCCCGTATCTCTGTCGTGGCGGTGACTCTTGTAATAGATCTTGCTGGAACTCCGTCCGCATCCCATTACCCACTAGGGACCAGGGGCTACGGACGCGGGCGCAGCTGAGCGGCGCCCCTGCATCATTAGTCTATTCGTCTTGCTTCGACCTTAATCCCCCCTTTCCACATAATCACAGGGTAAACAAAAGCCCAGACCGAAGTCTGGGCAGGTCAATCACTGGCCTTGTCTCTGCTTTTGGAAGCAGTCGTAACAGTAGATCGGCCGATCATTGCGTGGCCTAAAGGGCACCTTCGTTTCTTTACCACATTCGGCGCAGACGGCATCATACATCTCGCGCTGAGGCTGACCCTCACCACTCTGGGCACGACGCACGGCACGGCAGTCACGGCAGCGTGTGGGCTCATTGGTGAAGCCCTTGCTAGCGTAGAATTCCTGCTCACCAGCGCTGAAGACGAACTCGTTACCGCAGTCTTTACACTTGATGACCTTGTCCTCGTACATCTCCGGATCCCCTCACTTCAATCTGTAACACCTTGCTTCACCAATCGGGCGGGTCAGAGGGCGATGAAAATCGGGCTTGAGACCAGGAGAACCCATCCCAGAGGTCCAGTTCAACCGACCAGATCATCCGCTCATTAGCTGGCTAGTGCAATTTGTTTGACTTCATTATAGCACACGAACCGAAACTGACAAGAGGTTGGCACATAATTCACACATTTGTAAAGGCCGAAGGCATCAGCCATCAGGTGAGGCCTTGGGGAGCAGGAAGACCGAACAACTGGGGTCAGACCCCATATGATGCGAATAGCCACCCCGAGCGGGGCGGCTATTTCTTCTTGTCGATGAAGCGTGCGGTGGTGGGCATAACTGGGTTGTAGGCGCGGACGGCTTGGCGGGCGCGGTCCATCTCGCCAAACTGGCCGCGGACCCCCTCCATCTGGCCTTTGATCGCCATCATGTTGGCCTCGTCCTGGGCTTGGATGGCGGTGATGGTAGAGGCAATCCGTTCGAAGGCCGTGGCGAGAAGTGAGATCTGGGTTTGAGGGAGCTTACCCCTCAGCGCGCTGAGGTTAAACTCCGACAGTCCAAGCTCGGCACTGAGCTCTGAGACCAAGCTATGCGCCTGGGTGCTTAGCTCACTGATCTCGTCCTGCAGGCGCAGACACTGCTCAGCGATCTCTTCGAGTATGGGGTAGTTCCCCTGCTGTAGGCACTTGCCCTGCTCCTGGGAGAGAGCAAGCATCTTCTGGTACAACGGGATCTGAACGGCATAGGCCTTGATCACCTCATCGGATCTAGACCCGACCATTGGTCTGGCCTCCGCTGACCTGATGTCGTGCTAGAGCGATGGCCTCAGCCCAGGTGCTGCGCATCTCGCGAAAGAAGCGGAGCAACTCTTGGACGACGGCAGGGTCCTTCTTGAGATTCGCCTCAGTGGCACGGCGCTGGAGGTAGTCATACATCAGGGTTAGCTGCTCAGCGATCTGGCCAGCCTGGGGGTTGACACCAATCATGAGTTCATCAATGATCTCCTGCACACGGATGAGAGCATTGTTCGCCTCGGTCATATCCTTGCGAGCGATGCAGTCGCCCGCCTTGAGGCTGAACCTAATCGCCCCATCATAGAGCATCAGGACCAGTTGCTCGGCGCTAGCGGTCTGGACCTGGGTCTGACGATATTGGCTGTATGGGTTAGGAAGTGCTGCCATCTGCTCTCACTACTCCCCTGTGTTATATTTCGGCAAGGACCCGATCTGGCTGCTCAGCCAATTGCCCTGGTTCTGCATGGACCCGAGCGCCTTCTCCAAAGCGGTGTACTGGCGGACGAGCATCTCCTCGCGTCTGACCAAGCGGTCTTCCATTCGTTCAATCTGATCCTTGATATCGTCTAGCTCGTTGGTGTACGATTTCTGCTTTTCGGCTAGAATGCCATCGCCTGAGCGGATGAAGCCATTCAGATAGGTGTCAAGGTTGTGAAACGCTCCAGAGTTCGAATACGCCTCCACCTCCACTATCCGGGCAAAGCCCGGCGGTGTCACGTCATTGCTGGCCTTGAATTCAAATTCTAGCTTATCCACCTTGCGGTTGCCAAGCGAGTGAGTAATCTCACCGAGTTTGTTATCTTTAACGGCACCAACCAACTTACGCTCGGTGGGATTATCGCTGAAGTAGGCATAGAGATCGTACTCTTTGACACCGAACCTGTCGGCTGGGTTTTCTGTCGAATTGAGCGTGAAGAGCTTGACCGTGTCAAGGGTTCGGCTGGTGCCAAGGTCTATAGTCAGCGTCCGTGGGCTCGACAGGTCCAAGCTACGCCACCCATTGCCGCTCAACCAGAGCGATGAGTCTTTGACTCCATTGACCACGTCCGCCGCATCGTACCCCGGCATGGAGCTCTGACCACTCGCGGTAACACCTGACTGGGTAACCATATTGGTCTGTTTGAAAAGTATATCCTTAATCGCTAAGGAGCTCTCCTTCAGGGCGGCCTCCAATTTGCCTGTATCCAGCGTCAACTTGCCACTATAGTCAGGGCTATCCTTGTCCCATTTGGCCGTGGAGATGCCAATATCGCCCAGTGTCAGGTACTTGCCCTGTGTATAGGATGACCGGCTGGTCATCATCTGGCGAAGTGACGATTGCAGGCGCATGAGTGTACTGTCGCCACGCAGGTCGCCTTTTTCTTTCTCAAGCTTGGTGTTGATGAACTCCATCACCGAGTTGTACTGATCAACTACCCCTTGCATCGCCTTGGTGACGACGCTGGTGTCGGACTCAACGTTGACCTTGATCGCCTTTCCTTCCGATGCTGCCAGCAGGTTGAGCGTGACCCCGGGGATGGCGGTGACGGTATTGGTATCCGACTCCACCCGCATGCCATTGATATGGATCACCGCTTTGGTCGCTGTGGCAGGGGTGTTGCTGTCGAAGGTATAGGCACCGTCAACTCTGGGACCGAGGATCTTGTCAAACTTGTTCACGGTGCCTGGCCCATCAGTAAAGGTGGCAGTGAAGTCCTTGCCAGTGCTAGTTAAGACCAGCTTCTTATCCACGACAGCTGCTCTGACGGTAATGGCCTTACCATCGGCGTCCTTGGTGCGGTTGATGGCATCGGCGATCTCGGTTAGGGAGTAGTCGGACTTGACATCCACCTTCCAGGTGGTATCTCCCGAGGCAATGGTGACGGAGCCGGTAATCGCTAGATCCTTAGCCGGGTCCTCGACCGCGAGACGACTGAATCTAGTGTATGTAGGAACGGTAGCCAGGCTCTCAATGACGATATCATAGGTACCCGCCATAGCCTGGGTGGTCGCACTGGCAGTTAGGACCTTGTTGTCGCCGGTGGATGCCTTCTTGGCTAAGTAGGTAGACTCCAGCTTCAGGCTGGAGAGTGTGGAGTCCAAACTTTTCAGTCGAGTGTTCACGTCGCGCCAGGCACTCTGCTGGGTCTCCAAACGCTGTTGCTTGGTTTGCAGCAGGGTGATTGGCTTACGCTCCAGCGCGATCAGTTGACTGATGATACTATCGACATCAAGCCCACTGGCAATGCCTCTGACTGACATGGACATCTTGACTCAACTCCCTCATATCTTATGGTCTACCAGAATTCCAACGAGCTCTTGAAGTTTCGCCACCATATCGAGGAACTTTTCTGGAGGGATCTCTTTGATCACCTCATTAGTGTAAGTATCTACCACCTTGACCATGATGACGTTGGTCGCCTCGTGGACCCTGAACTGTAACCTTTCATTCATGGTCTTGATGGACTTGTTAACCTCGTCCAACGCACGTTTGAGTTCCTCAGGACTGGCCGGACGTTCGTTGGTGCGTGACTGCTGTTGCGTCGAGTTCTGATCAGGCTCAACGGCGCCTGGCGACTGCATTGACACTTCCGTAAGCCGAGCTTGAGATGTGATCGGCTGAAACGTCTCGCGAACCGCGGGGCCAATCCCACTGATCTCTCCAATACGTCCCATCTACTTCGCCTCCTCGGGTGAAGTTAAAGATGGAGCCGGCCATATGACCGGCTCCAGTTGAAGAACTAGCGGAGGAGCTGCAGGATTGCTTGTGGACGTTGGTTAGCCTGAGCCATCATGGCGGTACCAGCCTGGCTGAGGATGTTCTGACGGGTCATATTCATCATCTCAGCAGCCATGTCAACGTCACGGATGCGGGACTCGGCAGCGGTGAGGTTCTCAGCCGATGTTCCAAGGTTGTTGATGGTATGCTCGAGACGGTTCTGGTAAGCACCTAGTCTGGAGCGCTCCGTGGAAACACTGGCGATTGCCGCGTCAAGGACTTCAACAGCCTTGGCAGCATCCGTATGGGACGACACGCTTAACCCGGCCTCGATGCTGGTGTTGTTGGTTCCATCGGTTACTCCCTTTGACGTAGCCCAAGCAACCTCAAAGGTCTTGCCGTTAATCGTAACGGAGTTCGAAGTACCGGACAGGCTGCTAATTCCCAGGGCGCTAGCACGCATGTCGTTCACGTTGATGGTCATGCTCTGACCTTTGTTGGCGCCAATCTGGAAGTCAGCAGTGAAAATGTCATTTGATCCGCCTTTGGGGTTGACGGACAGGGCGAAGGCATTGCCGCCAACTCCGGTGGCGCTGGCTGTAGCCTGCAGAGTGTTAGTTCCGTTTTTTGACAGTGTCACGCCCGTGGGCTGTGTCCCTGAGGCGACTATCGCGTCGATCAGGTCCTCATTGGTCTTCATGTCCTTGATATCGATCGCGGTAGCTCCAGTGGGAGTGGCATCACCTTTGGTGCTGTTGTAGAGCTGATAGGTGGCATCGCCAATGTTGATCGTAGAGCCGCTGCCCAGCAGGTTGTTGGAGAAGGAGATGGAACCTGTCGCTGCCTTAGCTACAACTGCATCCACACCCGTAGTGGTTTGACCGACGCTGGTTAGGGTATCAATGACTGAACCGTCGTTAGAGACCACAGCATTTCCTGCTGCCCCAAGGCCCTGAGCGGTGATCGTTACATCGTTGCTTCCGTTTTTGGCTGCCACCCAGCTGGTATTTAGGCCCGCCGTAGTCAGAGCCGCGTTGAGTGCAGTAACAATGTCGTCAGCGTCGTCTGACTGGCTAGCGTTACTCTGAATGCCAATCGTGGTACCGTTGACGACGTTGTCGAGATCTGTGATAGCGATATCGATGTCTGTGGTCCCAAATTTCAGGTTGAGGCTGGTGGCGGCGGTGATTTGGGCACTCAAGTCTATAGTGTAGACTGCTTGAGTGGCAGCCGCCGCATCGACGCCACCCGTCAGTTTGGTGCCGCTAGCTTCTGCTGTGCCGAAATCTCCACCGTTCAGCAGCTTCTTGGTGTTGAAGTCGGTGGTATTGCCGATACGATTGACCTCGGATGTGAGCTGGTTCATCTCCTTCTGGATCTCAGCACGATCAGCCTCAGTATTGGTGTCATTCGAAGCCTGAACTCCCAGCTCCCGCATACGCTGCAGAATACTATGAGTCTCGTTAAGCGCACCCTCAGCGGTCTGGATCATGGAGATCCCGTCCTGGGCGTTCCGGGTGGCCTGGTTCAAACCCTTGATCTGGCCGCGCATTTTTTCGGAGATGGCTAGACCGGCGGCATCGTCACCGGCACGGTTGATACGGAGACCAGAAGAGAGTTTCTCAAGCGACTTGCTCATGGCGGAGTCGGTCTGGCTAAGGCCTCTCCAGGTGTTGAGGGCGGAGATGTTGTTGTTAATCCGCATGGTTGTTCCTCCTTGATATTTGCTTATCCCTTGGCATCCTTGCCCAGGGTTTTTCGACGCCCCATCGCATCCAGGTGGCCACAACTGGAAGGTCTGGTTTGTCCTCACTCCTGTTATCGGAAGACGGTTCGAGGAGCTTTAGCATGAAGCGACAAAAAACCGCCTGTAAGGCGGTTCTTTGAGTCACCAAGGCACCGGTGAGTATGAGAGCAGACTAACAGGGGAGATGAGTCAGCTCTGTTATCCCTTGCGCACTATTGGCCCGTTTTGGGTCAGATCAGCCAAATGAACGCTGACAGTCGCTGCCTGCTTGTTCTCCCGCTCAATTGCCTCGTAGATCTCCAGACGGTGGATGGGCATGCTGCGCGGGGCATCGATCCCGAGGCGAACGGAGCCGTCGCCGATCTCGATCACGGTGATTGTTATCTGATCACCGATCTTGATCACCTGGTCTTTCTTGCGTGCCAAGATCAGCATATCTACGCCCCCTCTCCGAAGAGTGGTTGACGGATGGAGTAGTTCGCGTTATCCAAGACGACTTGGGCTGCGAGCATGGTCGCCAGGTTGAGGACTATAGGAGCTTTGAGGTTGGCGGTCGCCTGCTTCAGGCCGCCTTCGGGGACGGTGACGATGCAGAGCAGTTGGAGTTGCTGGGGCCACTCGGCCTGAAGTGCAACGGCATCGTCGTCGCTGAGCGAGACTGTATAGTAAACGAAGGCTGTGTTCGGGTCGATGGTGAGGAAAGAGAGATTACCATCCTGAATGCTCTGCAGCCAAGAGAACTGTGTATTGTCGAGACCGTTCTTGAGAACGGCGAAGCGTTTCTCATCGGGAAAACCGGGGATGCCTGCGGGGAACGTGTAGATTGCCTCGTCAGGGATATCAATGGTACCGAACCGGGCAGTGGATATGGTCGGCATGGGGGAGACCTCCTGTCGGTTAAGAGTCTACAAGAACACAAGTCCACATGTCCACAAGTGGGGGATCTGAGCAGGGACCTGCGGAGTTCGGAGCGATGTATGAGAAATCCACACCGACCAGGTGTGGATTAGGTCTGTGATGCGTTTGGACGACCCTAGGTCGTCGCGGGCGTATGCAATACGCCCCTACAATTAATTCAACCGTAGCGCATCGCATTATGCAGTTCTTCACATAGGGGCGTATGCATACGCCCAGCGCGAACGTAGCGCAGCGAAGAGAGCGCAAACGCAGGTGGTGACAACCACGCTGATAGCATTCCTCGGTCATCTTGCTGGGGGCGAGGGACTCCATCTGCCTACACCCGTGCATCTAGCGCTGGCTGATAGCGGATGGACAGCGCTTCGCGCTGCTCGAGGTAGATCCTCAGCGCGTCGGGGCGGAAGGTGATCTCAGGGCTGTGGGGCTGCACGTCGATCTGGGTCTCACTGGGTGTGATCTCAATCTGGGGCGGCTCAGCGTCGACCACGTCGACCTTGGGCGGGTGCTTGGGGACCATGTCGAAGTTGAACTCGTATTCGCGCCAGCAGGCCCGCTCGACGATGGTGGGAATGGCGTTGCGCTGGCGCATCATCAGATCGCCTGCCTGGGCGACACGACCGATCCCCTCCAGGGCAGCGGCGCGGGCTTCCTGTACCTGCGTCGCCATGAAGTCGACATTCCCGGCCAAGCCAACATCAGCCCAAGCGGCGCTCTGGTCGATGGTCACCTTGGCGAAGTTGGGCGTAATCTCCAACTGGGCAGAGGCCTGCTGGATCTGCAGTTCAGCAGATCGTTGCCGCATCTCTACCCCGCCACCACGCTGTCGTTCCATGCCTATCCGCGCCCAGGTCTGCTCGATCTGTAGGCTACCGATACGCATCAGCGTAGGAAGTCAACCAAGCTGGGTTGGATGATCCGCGCACCGGCGGCCAGCGAGGCCTGGTAAACGCTTTCCTGGGTCTTCAGATCCATGATCACCTTGGCGAGATCGATATCCTCGGACTTGGACTTTAGCTCTTTGATATTGATTAGGTCTTCCTGGTAGCGATCTTCCGTCGCTTCCAGGCGGTTCACCCTCGCTCCCAGGTCGGTGCGGGAGGTCAGCAGCTTGTCGCTGGCCATCGTCAGCTTCTCCGTGGCCGCGCTAATGGCTGTCTTATCATCCGCGCTCATGGCAGCGGCAAGCTCTTGGAGAGCGGTAAAGGCACTGTCTGCCCCATCACCGAAGGCTTCTGGGCCGGTGACATTGATGGTCATCTTCACCCCTGGACCGACTTCATACTCGATCTTGCCGTTAGGCGCTTCGGACTCGGCGGTCACCGCCAAGCTGCTGATGGTGTACGGCTTGGTGGATGTATCGGTCCCAGCGAAAACATAGCGTCCGGTATGGGTGGTATTGGCCACCTCGACCAGCTGTTCGAGGAGTTGCTTGATCTCTTGGGCGGTGGCCTCCATGGCCTCTTGGTTGTTGGTGCCGTTGAGGCTGCGAGTGCCCAATTCACTAGCACGGGAGAGCAGAGCCATGGCTTGGCTAAGCGCCCCTTCGGTGGTGGCGAGATAGGATGAGGCGTTATCGATATTGCGCAGGAACTGCTCGGTCTGGTCGAGGGATGTATCGAGATTCAGAATCTGCTGCAGACGGACAGGATCATCCGACGGGCGGCTGACCTCCTTTTTCGAGGAGAGCTTGCGTTGGATCTCGTCCAGGCCTTGGAGATTAGTGCGCAGGTTGCGCATGAAGCCATCGGTGAGCATGGAGTTGGTGACGCGCATAAGTGCCTCCGCTATTGCCCGCAGCCCGCAGCCCACAGCCCACAGTAAGGGCTATGGGTGAAGGATGAGGGTAGGATGAGTGGACCCAACAGTCCACAGGAACACAAGTTCACATGTCCACAAGCAGTGGAGCGCCATACCACCAGGACACAGAGCAGCCCTCAGTGGTGTGATCGATAGACCATATGGCGGGCGCTGCATGGCGGCGCCCCTACATCAAATTGGTTATCTCGCTCCGAGACGGTTGATCAGGGTGTCGAGCACCTCGTCCATGACGGTGGTAACGCGGGCGGCAGCGTTATAGGCATGCTGGAACTTGATCATATTGGTCATCTCTTCATCCAGCGAGACGCCGGAGACGGACTCACGGCGGTGTTGCAGCTGCTCGGTGAGGAAGGTTTGGTTCTCGGTCAGGCGGTTGGCATATTGGGCTTGGACGCCGAGGGTTCCGAGCATGGATTCATACATATGCTCAAAGGTATCTTTGCTCGGACCGCGGTTATGGCGGAGCTGGGCGAGAGCAAGGGCGTTGCCGCCGTCGCCGCGGACGGGGGTACTGCCATCGGTCGGGGTGACAGCGGCGGCGATATAGGCTAGGCCGGTCTTGTCCGCCAAGATATCGTCGGTGAGTTTGATGGTCTTGGCTGACAGGGTGCTGGGATCGAATAAGTCAATACCCGTGGTCCAGGCACCGTTCACATAGGCTGAGCCTTGGCCATGCTGGGCATTGAGGTCTTGGACCATGGCTTTGGCGAGGTTGTCCAGCTCAGCCATGTACTTGGTGCGAATGTCACTACGAACTTCCAGGTAGCCCGAGAGCTGGCCACTGGTGACCTGAACAAGCGCCCCGGAACCACTGGCACCAATCTCGTTCACCCAGCGCAGTTCAAACATCCCTGAGCCGGCCTCATCCCCGCTGGTGATCGGCACCGCCTCCATGTGGACCACAGAGGTGTGGCTGACGATGCGGGTGCCGCTTACCAGCACGGAGTACTGGCCATTGTCCTCTTGGACACGAACGTTGACCAAACTGGAGAGCTTGTCCACCAGCAGATCGCGGCGATCGCGCAGGTCATTGGCGGTGTAGCCTGTCAGCTCGCTGTTGTAGATCTGACCATTGAGCGAGGCGATCTGGTCGGCGATGCCATTGATATCCTTGACCGCCAGTGCGATCCCCTCGTTAAGGTCGACCCGGGTCTCATCCAACTGACGATTCAGATGGTGGAACATATCGGTCATGGCGATACCGCGCTGCCTAACCAGAGCGCGAACGGTCTCGTTGCCACCGTCTTTGCTGAGCTCCTGCCAGGCGTTGAAGAACTCGCCGATGGCCTGCTTCAACCCGGATGAAGTTGGCTCGGCAAAGATCCCTTCGACACGCTCCAGGGCTTGGGAGTAGGTCTCCCACTTGCCCAGCGCCTGGTTCTCAGCGCGGAACTGAAAGTCAGCAAACTCCTCACGCAGACGGACAACAGTGCTGACCTCGACGCCAGAACCAATCTGCCCCTTCATCCCGGGGATGGTGTAAGGTGTCGTAGTTGTCAACTCAGCTCGCTGACGAGAGTAGCCGTCGGTATTGGCATTGGCGATATTGTGTGAGGTCACATCTAAGGAGCGCTGTTGAGCCATCAAGGCCTTGCGCGCTGCCTCAAAGCCAAAAAAGGTCGATCGCATGGTGGTCACCCCGATCAAATTAAGAATTCAGAATAAAGAATCAAGAATTGGGAGTGATGAATCGGGAATTGGGGGAGAAAAGGAACGCAGCGAACAGATGATTCAGGCGCGGAAGTCAAGTCGGCGGTTCGGGTTGGCTGTGGATTGAACACCCTTGGCGGTATAGCCTGGGTTCTCGGCCTTCCCCATCATGGTCTTGACGGTCAGACCAACGTAATCCAAGGACTGTTTGATTAGCGCCTGGTTCTGCTGGGTAACACTCTTGAGCGCAGAGACCGCTCCCACCACCTGCTCGTAGAGTCGATACAGCTCGTCGGGGCAGGGGCAGTGGACTGAGGCGATCAGATCAGGCAACTGATCGCTCTTTATCAGCGGCTTGAGCCTTGCCACCACGCCGATCACACGCGTTTCCTCGTCCTGTAGCCGCTTCAGCAGCGCCGTTTCTTGGGCTACAGCCTCATCGATCAGGGAGAGATCATCGCTCAGCATGGCGTCTCGTTTGCGCTCGCCAATCTGGGCCAGCGCGTCGAGAATGGGCAGCTCATTGGCGAGTATGGTCGTGAGTTCTTGCCACGGAGACATGGGCTTCACTCCTCTGGAGTCCACAAGAACACAAGTCCACAAGCATGCAAGTGGTCCTTCGGGTTTCGTGACTTCTAGTGTCTAGTGTCTGGTGTCTCATCAGACTTTGCGATCAAACAGGCTGGTCTTAGTTTGCTGTTGGTTGGTTGGCTGCGTCTTGGGCCGATATGTGTTTGGCTGCTGAGCGTTGACCCCCAGTATCTGCATCGAACGGTTGACTCGGCGGAGTGCCTTCTCAAGTAGTCCGCCATTGGTCTGACTGAGCGCATCGATACGCTCCAGATCACTGACGATCTGATCACGGAGACCGATTAGCACTCGACGCGTGAAGGGATCCACTCGCTCGAGTACGGACGTTACATTGAGCTGGTCGATGGGTATCTGCAAGTAAGCGGCGATCTCATCAGCTAGCGCCGCCCGCTCACGCTCCATCCGACCGAGCGTTCCGATGAGCGCTTGCTCCTGCTCAACGCTATGCTCGATCCCTTTGAGGTTCTCCTCGATGATGGCTTGGTGTTTCTGCTCAGCTAATCCCAAAAGAGCAGCGTAACAATCACGCTGCCCTGTCAATATCGATATCAGTTGCTCCATGGGGTTCTGTTTCAACATGGGCATCCCTCTACTCCACCCGTCTATCAGCCATGGCTCGATCTAGCATCATGCGAGCAACATCCTCGGCAGGCACTGAATAGGTGCCGCTCTGGATCTGCTCCTTGATCGCCCGCACCCGTTCTTCGCGGATATCTGGCGAGGCTTTGGCCGTCCTCATGGCTAGCTGGATCTCCCGGGCGCGATCAGATAACACCAACTCATCACGCTGGCCGGCAGGCTTTGCCGTAGCTCCAGCATCGGTTGCCTTGCCCTTAGCCCCAGCAGCCTGGCTCTGTTGGGTGTAAAGTGACAGGATCTTGTTCGTCTGGTTGTTGGAGATCTTCATGGAGCTCACCTCGTTTACGAGTCCACAGGAACACAAGTCCACAGGTCCACAAGTTGGTTATCAACGAGGGGCGAGGGACGAGGGGCGAGGGACTCTTATCTACCCTTCTTATCGGTATCTGGATGCGAAACTTTAGTTATTGCTTGTTGGTGGTATCGCGTTTCTTGAGCGTTTCCAGATGAACGCGGGCGTTACGCTCATAGCTGGTGCTTGGTGCCACAGCGGGCTTTGTGCCACCCATCAGTCCGCGGGCGAGTTCACTGGCGCAGGCGTTGCAGAAGCGCCCCTCAGAGATCGAACGACTACAGCGCTCGCATTTGATTGCGACGTTTGCGTCGCTGACGAGGATACGCCCTTCGCGGATCAGGCGCAGGACGAGCGCCTCTTCTGCCTCTGTTGCCTCCACCACTTCCGTCAAAGAGGCGCCCTTGTGTTCGTGCAGGTAGTCCTTGACCTTCTCAATCATCTCATCCTCATCACGAATACACTGGGGGCACAGGGGACGGGAGACGCGCACGAAGACTTTCCCACAGCGTGGGCAATTGCGGATATCCTGCGGTGATGGACTCATCGGTGTTGTCCTCCTTACCTGGCAATGGTTACGACATGGACTGAGATAGCGCCAGCCTTTAGTAGCGCCTCGGTGCAGAAATGGGCAGTGGCGCCGGTGGTGTAGACATCGTCGACGAGTAGTATCGACTTACCTCTGACCGCCTGGGTCGCCGAGCAGTGGTAGCTATCGGCCAATGCTGTCCAACGTCCGGCACGGCCCAGGTGATGCTGCGGCGCAGCAGTGTGGCGCTTACGCAGGACATCCACCACGGGGCGGTATGTCAGGCTGCCAACGGCGCGGGCCAGGAGCTCGCTCTGGTTGTAGCCACGCTCCTTGAGCCCGCGCCAGTGGAGGGGGACCGGGACAACCAGGTCATAGTTCCATGATAGTTGACTGAGGACCCGGCTGTAAAGCATTTCCGCCAATAGTCGAGCCAGGCTCGGGTGAAAGCGGAATTTGAGGTTGGTGACCAGCTTCTTGCCTAGCCCTTCGTAGCTGAACAGCGAGCGAGATGCGACAAAGGCGTGGTCAGTCAAACGGCAGTCGGAGCAGAGCTGAGCATGATCGGTCGGTTCCCCACAGCGCGGGCAGACCGGGTCCTCGATATAGGGGAGCTTGATCCGGCAAGCGGGGCAGACGCCGTAATCTATACGATCATCGATGGCATCACCGCAGAGGGAACAGACCTGCCGCGGCGGGAAGAGCAAATTCGTGAGGGTCGTCACGTATGTCTCCGACATCGTTCCTCCCCTCCCTTCAAATTAAGAATTAAGAATGAAGAATTAAGAATTGGAGTGCTTGGTTCTTAGGATGGCAACGAGTATGGACATCAGCTCGTTGCAGTCAGCGTTGATACTGGCAAAGGTTTTGTCATCCATGTACCCGCTTTCATGAAGCAGTTCAAGCCAATAGGCTGTTTCATCCGCTTCTTTCAGTGCGATATGGAGCTTGGCGTAAAAGTCCGGTTTTGATTGTCCTCTTGTTGCTTCACGGACATTTGCCCCAATGCTCGTTCCGCTACGCAGCAGTTGTTTAGACAGGACATACTCGTGTTTCTCCTCATTCAGATACTGATACAGCTTTATCACCCTAAGAGCAAAGCCCTTGCTCTTATCCCGGATAACGTTGTCGCTCATCACTGCCCTCGTTCTCCAACTCTTAATTCTGCATTCTTAATTCTTAATTCAATCGCAGTCGCTCCGCTAGGCGCGAATAGCGCTCAGCGACGCGATTGTTACTCACCGCGATGGCTAGCGCCTTCTTGCTGCCGACCAGGACCACCAGACGCTTGGCGCGGGTGATGCCGGTGTAAAGCAGATTGCGCTGCAGCATCATGAAGTGCTGGGTCATGACCGGCATGACCACCACGGGATACTCGCTCCCCTGGCTCTTGTGAACGGAGACCGCGTAGGAGAGGACCAACTCGTCCAAATCCGTCAGCTCATAGCTGACGCGGTGCACCCCTTCAGCCTCGGGGAAATCGACGGTCAGCTCACCCTCCTCGTCATCGATCTGAGAGATGCGGCCGATATCGCCGTTGAAGACATTCTTCTGGTAGTTGTTGCGGATCTGCATCACCTTATCGCCCAAACGGTAAACCGTCCCAGCTACCCTAAGCTCTGGCTTCCGGCGGGCATCGGCCGGGTTCAGCGCCTGCTGTAGCTCATGGTTGAGCGTCTCCACTCCAACAGCCCCGCGACGCATGGGCGCTAGGACCTGGATCCCGTCCAGCGGGTCAACCTTGGCATAGGCAGGCAGCCGCCGAGCACACAGGTCAAGTATCAGGGGCAGCGCCTTCTCGGGGGTCTCCTCTTCCATGAAGAAGAAGTCAGCCTGGCGGTCGTTGAGCAGGGGGAACTCGCCTTGGTTGATACGGTGGGCGTTCACCACAATCATGCTCTGTTGCGCCTGACGGAAGATAGTCTTCAGGGTAACAGTGGGGATGGTCTCAGAGGAGATGATATCTTTCAGCACGTTGCCTGCGCCCACGGATGGTAGCTGGTCGCGGTCGCCGACTAGAACTAGGCGGCAGGACGGCGGTAGCGCCTTCAGGAAGTTGTACATGAGGAGCAGGTCGACCATGGAGACCTCGTCGAGGATCACCACGTCGGCCTCCAGAGGGTTCTCCTCGTTGCGGGCGAAGTTCATCCCCGCACCGGCAACGAAGCTGTACTCCAGCAGGCGGTGGATCGTCTTCGAGGGCCTGCCGGTCGCCTCGGTCATGCGCTTAGCTGCGCGACCGGTGGGGGCGGCCAACAGCACCTTCGCCCCACGGAGCTGATATAGTTCCAAGAGTGCCCGCACGATGGTGGTCTTACCCGTTCCGGGGCCGCCGGTGATGACGACCACGCCAGAGTTGAGTGCCTGGCGCAGCGCCTCGCGCTGCTCGGGGGCAAAGGTGATCCCTTGGACCTTCTCTGCCTGGTCGATCTCCTCTTCCACCATCCGTTCCATACCAGCCAGTGAGAGTTGGGTCGACTGAAGCTGGCCCAGGGTCAGGGTGCTTAGCAAGCGAGCCACCCCCGCCTCGGCATAGAGGAAGGGGGCTAGGTAGACCCGCTGCTCGTTGAGGTCGGATTCGATGAAGATCTGGCGTCTCTCTGCCAGCTGGATCAAGGGCTCCTGTAACAGATGCGCCTCAACCTCAAGATTTTCGGCGGCTTGGTTCAGCAGTTCGGCCTCCGGGACGTAGGTATGCCCCTCATTGGCCAGTTCACCAAGTACGTATTGTAGACCGCTGGCCAGGCGATGGGGCGAGCTAGGATCGACGCCCAGCTGCTGAGCGATCTTGTCGGCGGTCTTGAACCCTATCCCAAAGACCTCATCAGCCAGACGATAAGGGTTCTGCTGGACGATCGCCATGGTCTGATCACGGTAATGTTTGTAGATCTTCACCGCATACGTCGCGCTGATGCCGTGCCCCTGCAGATAGACCAAGACATCCTTCATCTCTTTCTGCCCGAGGTAGGCGGCCTGGATCCGCTGAGCCTTGCTGACGCTAATGCCGGGTAGCTCGGTCAGCCGCCGAGGGTCCTGTTCGATGATATCGAGAATGTCGAGACCGAAGCGCTCGACCAGCTTCTTGGCCGTCTTAGGTCCGATCCCCTTGACCAACCCGGAGCCCAGGTAACGTTCCAGGCCATTGACAGTGGCCGGGATCATGGTCTCGACTTTGTTGACCCTAAATTGGCGACCATACTCTGGATGGGTGGTCCACTCGCCCTCGAGGCGCAGGCTCTCGCCGACATTGATACTGGGGAAGTTGCCGACAATGGTAGCAGGACCCTCACGCCGCCCCACCTTGAAGCGGGCTACGGTGTAGAGGGTCTCGTCATTGCGGAAGGTGATGCGTTCAACGGTGCCTTCGAGGAGCTGCATGAAAACCTCCGGGGCCAATGGCTCGGCCATTGGCCCCGGAGGTGCCATCAGCCAACAGGCATCAGCCATCAGTTGATTTGGAGTGGGAAGGAGAACCACTGGGACGATGAGAACCGAATGCGCAGCATGACCGCGCCTGAGAATATTAGTTAACAAGGGGTCTGACCCCTTGTTAACTAATCCCCCTTCTTCCCCAGTCCGAAGAGACCTCGCCATCCGGTGGCCTTGTCCTCGCGGGCATCCTTCTCCTGATGCCTGACGCCTGATGGCTGACGGCTCGCGGCGGCATTAGCCGCCGCGAGGTGCTCACGCTCGGTGCGCGTTCGCTCGCGTTCAGCGATATGGTTGCCCAGGATCTCCTTGATGGTGATCTCGTTGGTGCAGATCTCCTGGGCGACATGATGTAGGGTCGTTTGCGTTTTATCGGCTATCCAGAAGTTGCGCCCTATCTCGTCAACGCTGGGGACGCTCCCGCCCCTCGGATAGGGATGTTGGGCCCACGAACGTTCTCGCTTGCCTCGAGGGCGGAGAGCCAAGCTGGGCCATTCGCTCAGGTGGGGCCGCAGATATGCTTCATAGCTGCGCAGAAACTCAGCTCTTTTTTCGCTGGGGTGAGGAAGCCTGATCATCAGTTCCTGCTGCCACCGGTGGGGCTGCTGCCCACGGACCTCCCAGACTAGCTGCCCACACTTGGGGCAGTGGATGGAGTGGCTCGCGCCCTGCTTGGTGGTGATGACGCCATTGGGCTGACGAATATCGACCGCTATCACGGTTTCCTGTTGCAGCGGCATAAGGCAGTCGCCATGGAACCACTCGCCACATTGGCATTGAACCATGTAGACCGCAAACAGCTTGAACGAGGGGATCATCTCACGCAGCTGTGGACCGGCCAGCTCCGGCTGGAGGCTGAAGACCTGCTCATGGCCTTCTTCGATGAGGGGCCTATCACAACAGGCACAGGTTCTACCCTGTGCGGCCAACTGACGGATGAGGTCCAGATGTTGGCGATACCATTCCATATCATGTCCTCCGCTGAAGCCGCGATCGTCAACCGTCCGAGTCAGCTGGATGAAGACGGTGCTCCACCCGACGAGTTCGGTTGCGGATAACTGCAGATACTTGCGCACATACGAAAACGACAGCCTGTCCGGCTGTCGTTTGGTATTCTCCATCAACAACATGGAATTCCTGCCCGTCGGGTGATTCATCGGCGGGGATCACCACGAAACCTGATCTCCCACCGTCAGCCCTAACCTCTCCGCAGTACCGCTCGGGAGTTCGAAAACGTGGTGAGCGTCAGAGTATAGGCGGGTCGCCCGAAAGGGTGGCATCTTGGCGTGGATAGCGACCACAGTACCGTCGGCGTCGGCAAAGACGACATCAATGGGAAAACGCATGAAACAGGTGTGCACCGATTGGCACGGTGTCAGTAGCAGTGCCTCATCGTCCAGCGGGCGCGAACGGAACATCAGCCCCCGCAGCCGCCGCCAAAAGGTATTCGCGTGGACGAGGTGATGGGCGACGGTGGTGTGGGTGGACGTAACGGTAAGCATGGCAACCTCCATTGGGCGAAGGAGTCACCAAGGCCCAAGCCACCATGCCCCCAAGTAGGTACGGGATGATCATTAACTAAGGGATCAGACCCTTCAGTTAACACATCGGCGCGGCACGGCTACGCTGCTACGTGGGGCCGACCCCTGCGGGTGGCTTGGTGCCTTGGGGACATGGTGGCTTGTGACGCATGGCGTCATCTGAACGCATCCAAGAACTTCAAGAACGCCGGGCCTAGCAGTACCAGGAATAGGGTTGGGAAGATGAACATAACCAGGGGGAAGAGGATCTTGATCGGGGCTTTCATGGCCTGTTCTTCGGCACGCTGACGGCGCTTATAGCGCATGTCCTTGGCTTGAACGCGCAGCACCCTGCCCATGCTGGTGCCGAGCTGCTCAGCCTGAACCAACGAGGAGATAAAGCTATTCAGATCGGCGACGCCGGTGCGGACGGCCATATCCTTTAGTGCGTCACGCCTGGGCTTACCGACACTGATCTCCTGGGCCACACGCTGAAAGTCATCTGCCAGCACGCCTGGCATCTTCTCAACAACCTTGAGCATAGCTGCATCAAAACCCAGACCGGCTTCGACGCTGACGGTCAATAGGTCAAGTACATCAGGCAGGCTCCGCTGCACCTCACCGCGCCGCTTGTTGATCAGACTGCTCAAATAGGCTTCCGAGAGGAGATAGCCGCCAATTCCCCAGACCGGGACCATCAGGGCAAGGCGGGCCCTCTGGGTAGGGATCGCCGCTGCGATCAGAACGCCTATCAGCGCTGGGCCGATGGTCACCAGGGTGCGCCAGGCCACCCACTCTTGCGAGCCTAGTCCCCAGGGATGCCCAGCCTGGGAGAGGCGTAGGGCCACCTGCTTTCTCACTTCTTGCCGTGTGAAGCGTGTCATCAGTCTCGCCAAGCCCGCGATCAGCGGATGGACTACACGATCAGAGAAGGATTTTCTGAGCTCAGCTGGCTCATCTAGATTCTCATTTTGCTCTTGCTGGCTGAGCATTGACAAGCGCTGCGAGACAGCCCAACGCTCTCGGAAGATGGCGACAAACATCAGCTGAAGCAGGATTACCATCAGTAGGAAAATGGAGATAAAGATAGTGTTGAGTAGCACGGGAACCCTCCTTAGTAGGGAGTCATGAGGCATAAGTCATGAGTCATAAGTGATGACTCACAATAGGTTGGTTGTCGGAACTCCGGACTCGTCTACCGCGCGAATCCGCTGTATCCATAACAATACACAAAGGATACGCGGCTGATGATACTGACTTATGACTCATGACCTATGACTCTCCGGCTAGACCTTGATATCCACGATCTTTCTAATCACCATGATCCCGATACCCTCGGAGACAATGGCCGCAAGAATAAGCAAAATGCCGATGGGATTACTGAAGAGCGTCATCATGTATTCGGGATTGATGATCGATATGATCGCCGAGATAGCAACTGGCAGGAAGCCAATGACGATCCCTGAGAGCCGCCCCTGAGCCGTGAGGGTACGGATCTCGCCTTTAATGCGGATGCGCTCCCGGATGGTCTCGGAGATGTTGTCTAATATCTCGGCAAGGTTACCCCCGGTCTCACGCTGGATCAGCACAGCGGTGACCATCATATCGATATCCTCATTGGGCACACGGGCGGTCAGAGCCTGCAACGCTTGCTCGGTTGTTAGTCCTACATTGATCTCCTTCATGACACGGGTGAACTCGGTGGCGATTGGTGCGGCCATCTCCTTAGACGACAGATCCAGTGCCTGTAGGAAGGAGAAGCCGGCCTTGAGCGAGTTCGAGATGGTAGTGACCGCTTCCGGTAGCTGAGCCGCTATCTTCTCGATGCGCTGACGTCTGTGGCGCCTGAGGAGTACTATAGGCGTGACCGCGCCTACGTAGAGGCCGATTGCTCCTAACAGCAGGCTCTGCGTCATCAGATAGAAGATGGCTAACCCTAGAACTCCGGAAGCACCCGCGACGAAAGCGAACTCCTCGCCCCGCATGTAGACTCCAGCCTCAGTCAGCTCTTTCTGCCACTGCACGACTAGCTTCTTTGGGGCCAGTCGTCCAATCCTCTCGCCAATCCCGCGCCAACTGCTGGCGGAGTGCTTGGCTTTATGAGGTGTGGATGGAGAGTTCTCCTGTTGCTCAGCGGTATAGGTGTTGAAACGCTGCAAGACATGCTGACGTTGACCGGTCAGCATCGCTACGATGGTATTGGTCAGAAGCAGAGTAGCGGCAAAAGATAGCGCGATAATGAGGAAGAGCATGGAACACCTCCGGAGGAGTCACCAAGCCACCATGCCACCATGTGAGCTATGGCTGCCCGCGGCGCGGACGACTTATGACCCATGACTTATGACTTATAACTCACGACTCCCCTGCTACATCTCTCGGACCGCAAAGATGTCGTTCGGTAGGTTGATGCCCGAGCCGGTCAGCTTCTCCCAGAACTTCGGACGGATGCCCGTGGCGCGGAACTGGCCGATGATCTTGCCCTTTTCGTCCTTGCCGCGCTGCTCGTAGATGAAGATATCCTGGAGGGTGATCACATCACCTTCCATCCCCTGCACCTCGGTGATATGGGTGATGCGGCGCGACCCGTCCTTCAGCCGGCTCTGCTGCACGATCAGGTCGACCGCAGCGGCGGTCTGCTCGCGGATCGCCCGCACCGGCAGATCCATCCCGGCCATCAAGACCATGGTCTCTAGACGAGAGAGCACATCGCGCGGAGTGTTGGCATGGGCGGTGGTTAGGGATCCGTCATGGCCGGTATTCATGGCCTGAAGCATGTCCAGGGCCTCTCCGCCACGGACCTCACCAACGATGATCCGATCAGGGCGCATACGTAGCGAGTTCTTGACCAGATCGCGGATGGCGATCTGCCCCTTGCCCTCCACATTGGCCGGTCGGGCTTCCAGCGTCACCACATGCTCCTGTCGGAGCTGAAGCTCAGCAGCATCCTCGATGGTCACGATGCGCTCGTCAGAGGGGATGAATGAAGAGAGTACGTTCAGGGTGGTCGTTTTACCGGAACCGGTACCACCGGAGACGACCACATTCAGTCGCGCCTGAACACAGGCACGTAGAAACGTGGCAATCTGGGGGGTTAGTGTGCCGAACTTGATCAGGTCGTCAATGGTTAGCGGGTCTTTGGCGAATTTGCGAATGGTAACAGTGGGTCCATTGATCGCCAGCGGCGGGATGATGGCGTTCACACGCGAGCCATCCGGCAAACGCGCATCCACCATGGGCGATGCCTCATCGATGCGCCGTCCCAATGGCGAGACGATCTTCTCAATGACGTGCAGAATATGCTGGTCATCCTGGAATCTGATCTCGGTCTTCTCCAGCCGCCCCTTGCGTTCAACCCAGACCTGCTGGGGACCGTTGACCATGACCTCAGAGACCTCTTCGTCCATCAACAGCGGCGTAATCGGACCAAAGCCGATCATCTCGTCGATCAATTGTTTCGTCAGCTTCTGCCGATCGGGACGCGTGATAAAAAGCTCGCCATCATTGCAGAAGACGTTGACCAGTTCCTCGATGATCTTCTGCAGCTCATCGCCCTCGGGAAGCATCTTGCCGTGGTACTCTTTATCCAGCTTCTCGATCAGTTGCTGCTGGATCTTTTGCTTGAACTCCGCTAGACCAGCTTTGCTGCTAGCAACCTGCTGTTGCTGCGGCGCAATAACCGGCACTTCATTGGTCAGGGTCTTCTCTTTTGCTAGACGTTGCAGTAAGGACATGAAAGCACATCCCTTCGCTTGCGAGCCCAAAGGGCTCGCCGAGTCACCAAGCCACCAAGTCACCAAGCGGGTTTCTGGGCGCCGAGGAGATGAGGCCGGCCGATTGACTTATGACTTATGACTTCTTAGAACGTGAAAAACGCCAACTTCTTGCCCTTCTTGCCTTCAGCAGCGGGCTGGACGGTGGCCTTAGGCACGAGCAGCTCCTTGAGGTCTCTGATGCGCTTGACTGGGCGGGTATCGGGGTTGCCCATGGCGAAAGGTACACCCTTATTGACGCTGTTGAGGATGATCTCTTCATCCGTCTGCATGAAGAAAGCGATCGGGACCTTGAGAATATTGGGTATATCGCGATAGCGCAGACCATACTCTTCCCCGGCTCTGTTCAGGATCAGCTTGTACTTCGAGCTCGGGTAGTTCAGCTGTTCCATGGTCTCCACACAGATCTTCATGTTCTTCAGGGTAGGCAGGTCCAAGGTCATGATCAAAAGGATCGTGTCGGCTGCGTCCAGGCTCATCAGCACCATCTCGCTATAGCTCGCGGGAGTGTCGATGATGATATAGTCGTAGGTTTCACGGAGGACACCGATGATCTTCTCGATATGTTCTGGGGTGACAAACTCGGCGTATTCAGGCCTCAAAGGGGCGGGAAGAACCTGTACCCCAGAACTGTGGGTAATCAGATAGCTCTGTAGGATGTCCATATCCATAATGGGGATATCGCCAACCAACTCACTGACGGTGCGCCGTGGGGTAACGTTGAACATCATCCCGATATCGCCAAATTGCAGATCGAGATCAATCACGGCGACGCGTTTCTTATCCTGAGCCAGCGAGACCGCGAGGTTGACGGCCAACGTCGTCTTGCCGACTCCGCCTTTGGTGGAGAAGAAGGTGAAGACCTTGCCTTTGTTCGTGCTGATACTCGGCGGTTGGGTGACCTTCCGCTTGGTCAGGGTATAGATCCTTTCAACGGTATCAATGAGCTCATCGCCCGAGAAGGGCTTAACAAGATACTCCCGGGCACCTGCCAACATCGCCTTACGCAGGTACTCTTGCTCGCCCTGAACCGATATGATGACAATCGCCGTATCGGGCAGGCGAGTGGTGATGGCCTCAGTGGCGGCGATGCCATCGAGAATGGGCATGTTGACGTCCATAAGGACAATATCCGGCCTCAGCTTCTCGGCAAGAGCGACCGCCTCCTCGCCATTGGTTGCCTCACCGACGATGCCGAAATCCTGGCGGAAGCTGAGCAGACGCTTGAGGTTCTCACGAGTATCTCGCACATCGTCAGCGATGAGAATACTGATCTTCTGTTCCATATTGCCCCTCCCATCTTGACGGCTAGTTAACCCTAAGTGCCCAGTGTCTTGACAAATGGTGCCAGGCACCATTTGTTAAAACGCCTTCGTCACCCGCTTTGGCCTCTGGACTCAACCGCTAGGCCCCGCCTAGCGGTTGCGGGCCATCATGCTGTCGAGGTTCACGCCCGGGGTCCCGGCGATGCCATGGTCGGTAACCCTGCGTAGCGTGAGACGGATCCGCCCCTTGTCTTCAGCCAGAGTTAGTGCCTCTGCCTGGTCCGGCGTAACCGCCAAGGTATAGGTCTTGGCCAACTTGATCTTGTCCTCGCCCACGGGCTCGCGATCTTGCGATACGGCCAAGATGAGGATATCCTGCAAGATGGTCCTAGTCATCATCTTGGTGGGCTGATCGGGATTAACGCTCGCAATCACGTCCACACTGTCTCCTGGCTGAACCATGAAGCCGACGCCAATGGACTCATTCACATTGACCGATATTGCACGCTTACCTTCCGGGATCTTAAAGGCCAGATAGGCTTTATCGCCTTGTCGGACTACGCGATCTTGCAGCAGCTGCTCCCCCTGTACCACCGACGCCGATGTCAGAGCCCCGACGGCCTCTTTCGCAGTCTGAATCGATCTTGGATGAACGTACTCGGTATGTACCGAGACCTCTTTAAGCATCTCGGCCGTGATGACTGCCTTCGCCGGGATGTTCTGAGCGGCCACAACCACAGTCTGTGTCTGCCCTAGGGTAAGGTCTGCTCTGATCTTGTTTAGATAGATGTAGACACACCCTGCCGTCGCCAATGCCAGAAGAAGAGCAAGGATGATAAGTCGTTTGTTGCTTTTACCCATCGCGATCGGCCTCCTATCGAACTAGTTTGGTAGCACGCACGCCATAGTCGGTTTGGGTGGGGGAGTATTCCCCCTCGAGGATCATCTCCTTAAACCGGGCATAGATCACGCTGTTGTTGCCGCTCCCAACGTAGTCGTCCAGATACATGGCTGCGAAGCCGACCACTTGAACCTCACCACGCCCGTTGAGAACAAAGCTGTTGATCACGGGCACCACCACCAGCCGCGGGCACTGAAGGGTTGCATTCTCAAATGACCACTTTGGGTCGGTGTCTCTCAGACGCTGCCTCATGGCTGCCTGTGTAGGCCCTGACATGTTGCCTGTCTCAGTAGGTACCCATTCATTTGCCCTTACCCATCCGCTATAGCCGTAGGCGAGATTGGTGCCATAGTCGGAGGCCCCGGACCCTAGGGCAAGAGCACCATAGTTCCCGTCGTAGCCGTCGCCCCCCCCCTGCTTGAGGGTGTAGGTCTTACCATAGACAAAGGTCTGCTTCTCGATCCCAAGTGGGACGGCACCACGCACGCCCGATATGGCGCCAACTTGGGCCTCGCTGGGTGCCTGTACCTGACCCTTGTCAAAGCCCAACAGCCGCGCAAGCCCGAAGGTGACGGTCTTGGAAGACTGCACCTTTACCACGCGGCTGCCTTCGTCGATATGAAACTGCGTCTTGCTCAAGTCCAAACCATTGGCCTCCGCATACGACCTTGACGCCTGGAGCGCTTCGGCTGGTCGAGGCGTCCCCCCTAGAGACTGCACCCCCGCCAAAGCTGCAGCATCAACCGCTCGGGTAACGCGTGCACGCTCGAGGTAGAGACTGCCTACGTCTAGGACCAGGGCTGCTGCCCCCATGATGGCCACCATGGCTAAGGCTGTAATCACCGCAATGGAGCCACGTTGGTCATGGACAAGATGACGTATAAGACTAGGAAACCGCATGGTAATGCTCCTTTCAGGAGAGTCAGGACACCTCGGTGTTGCCTCCTCTGATCTCTGCGCTCTGGTGTCTTCGTTCACTCTATCCTCATCATGGTGGATGCAGTCAGATCACGGGTTCCCCCGAGGATGTTCCCAATAACCGGGGTGAGTATCTCAAGACGGTAGGTCACCGCTACGGTAATCGAGTCACCCTTCTGGCGAAGCGATGGGTCCGGCTTGATAGAGACACTGACCAGGGATGGATCAAGTCCACTGGCAGCATCTTTGACCAGAGTGACGACCTCACTGTCGACGGTCCCAACGGAAGCTTGTCGAGCCCCTTCACGGGAGGCATGGGTGAGGGTGATCTGCGCATTGAACAGGCGACCAAAGTCAATGATCCCCATCACCAGCAGGATGAAAATGGGCAAGACCAGTGCCATCTCGACGATGGCCTGGCCACGGCTGTCGCGGATCCGATGCAGCCACCTGATCATACTATCAGCCCCATCCCGAGATTGATGACTGCTCCAGCGACCAAAGCTAGTCCGTAGGGGAAGAAGCGCTGTGAGCTCTGGTAATGGCCGCTCATGGCACCAACCGCCAGATTCACTAGGCGTTTCTCCGTGATCAGTAGGTAGAGGGAGATCAGGCCGCCAACTGCCGCACCGTAGAGACAACTGCGAAAGACGAAGCTGGGTCCCATGATCGCACCCATGGCCGCCAGGAACTTCACGTCTCCGCCCCCGATGCCGCCGAGGAGGAAGGGGATCAGGAGCAGGATGAAGCCGACCAGGAGCCCTTGGAGACTGGTTAGTAGGCCATACCAACCATTGGTGATCAGGTGGGCGATCAGCCCTAGCAACGCGGCTGTGACGGTCAGAACGTTGGGGATGCGCGACTCGCGCAGGTCCATATATAGAGTCCCGGCCAGGAGTGGCCAGAGGATGATTTGCTGCATAGGGGACCTCCATGGGAAATTAAGAATTAAGAGTTAAGAATTAGGAATTGAGAGTTAGGGGTCTGAAATCCGGGGAACGGATGCGGGCGCTGCCGTGCCACGCCCGAGTAACCCTGCGTGTTTCTTGAAAGAGACCCCGCTTGGCGGTATGCAAGCGGGGTCATATGTGGTAACCCTGTGGCAGAACAGACGTGTTACGGAGACAGTTTCTGGGCTACCTTCAGCAAGGGAGCTTTCACAGGCTCCGCGATGGTAGCGAGGCCGACTATGGCAGTGAGTGCGACTAGGCCGATGATGAATGCGTACTCGACAAGGCCTTGGCCGGAGTCGTCTCGCAACGGTGCCATCCCGGCCTGAACATCGGTGCCAGGGTTAGTGAGCATACCCTATTGAGGCAGCTTCGCATTGACTTTGGTAAACTGGCTCAAAATCCCTGTACCCATGAGCTCAAGCGCGCCAATGACGACCACCGCGACCAGCGCCAAGATCAACCCATACTCGACCATTCCTTGACCGGCTTCGTCCTTCCAGAGCTTCTTCATCATGTTCATCATCTTACCTCCTTCTGTTCTTAGGGGGACTGTGAACTGGGTTACACCAGGAAGACTGCGCCTCTCACCCATCTGATGCCTGTTGCGTGACGGCTTCGGGCTCTCATCGGGTTCTGGCTCTATTCTATGGTAAAACAAAGACCGGGGCATCCAACCCCGGTCTCAATTGTCAGTCTATTTTGGTCCTAATTTAGCGTCTCTTCCAGTAGGTCTTGGGTCCTATGATGCACATGCCGATTAACCAGGAAGTCCAGTTGATCAACGACGCGCCGCGTTTCCTTGCCCGGTTCCAGACGCAGCACCCAGACGACATCACCGCTGGTCAGGCTTAGAGCCTTGGCCGTAGCATCGCTCTCGCCCGGCTCGGTGGATCTGGCGGTAAGGAGCTTCAGCTCGGGGTGCCGGCGCAGCAGGTGCAGTAGGATATCGCCCGTGCTAGGGTCGCCACTGGCATCAACGATGAAGAAGTCGGAGACCGCCATCTCACTACCACTCTTTAGCAACCGCATGACACGCCGGATCGTCTCCTCCACCGTCTGAGCGCAGCCTTCCACCACCAGTACCAGACTGATGGTTGGCGGTCTGCGACTGGCAAAGTGGCGCATGCCCACACTCAGTAGAGCCGCCGCACCGTAGATCGCCAGGACTATTATCCCATACTGCGCCATCCTATCCCTCCTTGCTCGGGTCATAGAATAGCGTATGCCAGCTAGAGTGGGGTGGTTCCTGAACGGTGACGAAGGGACAGAGAGTCCACAGACCACAGTCCACAGTGAAAACAGTAGAGTCCACAAGAACACAGGTTCACGGGGCTGGGTGTGACGAAAGGCGCAGCATGGCTGCGCTACTACAACGAGGTACCGTACCCACATGTAGCAGCGCAGTCATACTGCGCCTTGGTTCTCTGGTTCTATGGTCTACGGTCCCGGGCAGCAAGCGCTACCCGCTCCTGCAGGCGCAGGAGAAGCTCCTCGCCAACGGCGGGGTCCATCTCTTCGATGCTCCTGGGACCTAGGAGATCGGCGATGATCTCATTGATCTGATGGCGATAGTATCCCAGACGACGCAGTTCGTCGCTCAGGCGCTGTAAACGGCCCAGTTGTTCAGAACGTAGCACTCCCACCCCTCCTTACCGGGTCTAGGACATACTATATTCTGCCACTATGTGGAATATTCCTGCTTTTGCCGCCCGCAGATTAGTTGACCTGGGGTCTGACCCCGTGTTAGCTAATTGCCAGGGACGGGCCTGAGACCCGCCCTACTTGTGTTCTTGTGGACTCCCCTCGCGCATGGAGTTACTCCAACGTCACGAGCCCCAGCTTCACCGCCTTGATGACCGCCTGGGTTCGATCATCCACCTCTAGTTTGCGCAGGATGTTGGTGATATGGTTCTTGACGGTCTTCTCGCTGATGAATAATGTCTCGGCGATCTCATCATTGTGCCGACCTTTGGCGATGTAGACCAGTACCTCGATCTCCCGTTCACTGAGCAGCTTGGCTGTGGTGGCTGCCACTTCTTTTTGCTGTACGAGCCGATTGTAGCCGCCCATCAGCTTTGCAGCTACGGCGGGATGAAGGTATGACTGCCCCTGCGCCACGCGGTGAATCGCCTCGATCAGGCTGGCAGGCTCCACATCCTTGAGCAGATAACCAGCAGCGCCCACTTTGACCAGCTCGAATAGGTACTCCTCATCATCATGGATGGTCAGAGCAACGATCGCGATATCAGGTAGCTCCTGCCGGATGAGGCGCGTTGCCTCAACGCCGTTCATGATCGGCATGTTGACATCCATCAGGATGACGTCCGGATGCAGAGCACGTGCCATCTTGATCGCCTCTTCGCCATTGCTTGCCTCACCAATTACCTGCAGATCTGTTTCCATCTCCAGGATATGGCGTATCCCTTGCCGGACAAGTGTGTGATCGTCAGCCAAGAGCAATCGAATCACCGAATTACCCCCCGTAACTCCTAATCCTGGACCCACTTTACCATCTCATGTATTCTCATCGTCCACAGGCGGTTGATTCATCACAGATCCTGAGCTTATTTCTCACTTCTCATCGGTCGGCACAACGATGGTGATGCGCGTTCCCTCGCCTGGTGCAGTCTGGATACTGAACTGCCCCGAGATCAGCTCGATCCGTTCGCGCATGCTGATCAAGCCGAGGCTGTCGCGTGCTTTGTCGGCCAGAACCTTCTCCAAGTCGAAGCCACGCCCATCATCGCGGACCACGATCGTAACCTGATGCGGCAGCATCTCCACCTTGACAACCACAGACCGGGCCTGTGCGTGTTTGCCGATGTTATTGATAGCCTCTTGCACGGCCCGAAACAGCGCCACCTCAATGCTGGGCTCCAGGCGCCGCTCCTTGCCAAATATCTGCAGGTTCACATCTAGGCCGTACTTATCTTTGGAATCGCCGATATAGCGCCGAACGGTCGGGATGAGACCTAGATCATCCAGCGTCATGGGACGTAGGTCAAAGATGATCCGGCGCACGTCAGCCAGACAGCTGCGCACGACATCTTTCAGGTCATGTAGCTCCTGTTTAGCCTTCTCCAGGTTGGCATCGATCAGCTTTTCGCAGAACTCCGCCCTCAACACCACATTGGCCATGGACTGAGCCGGGCCGTCATGGATCTCGCGGGCCACGCGCTTGCGTTCCTCTTCCTGCGCCATGATCACCTTGACCCCCATCTGCTGCCTCTGCTGCATCCCCTCAATCTGATGTGAGATCTCCAGCATACTCCCCTTCAGCAGATTCAGCGCGGCGCTCACGTAGCTGACCAGCTCTTCACCCTTCTCGACCGTAACATTGAGACTACGCAGGCTGAGTTCCAGCTCATCGCGGCGTTTGCGCAACTGTAGTTCACGTTCCTGCTTCTGCATTAGCTCGGCTTGGACGGCCACCACTGCTTCATGGGCGGCCTGCTGGTCCTCGGGGCTATAGCGAAGGATCTCACGAACGATCTCGGCATATCGCAAGCGGCAGTTCCGGTCGCGCCGCCGGAGGTCATCCACCTCCTGGATCACCATGGCGGCATCCCGCTGAACGGCATAGAGTTCTTTCTTCAGCCTCGTGACCTCTTGGCGGGCGTTTTCGGCAATATCGAAGATGGCCGCCTTGCTGCGCTCCACTGAATCCAGGGTGCTCTTCATCACCTGCTGAAATATCCCCAGGCCAGGGATCTCATTGCCGTTCTTCACCACTGCTATCACGCCCCTGTGGGAGTATTAGAGTTTGACCACGCGATCTCCTGCAAGAATTCAGAGGCTTGTCTTGGCGCAAAGGGATGCACCCAGACACAGCGCGGGCAAATCTGGCTCCCCAGGTTATGGGAGCATAACTCGCAACATACTGTTAGTACAAGCATACATTATTCGCCGAAGGGGGGAGTCTTATGGGGGTTGTCATACCAATTCAGCGCAAAGGCTATGAATCTTGCATTCTCTGCCGCCGCCTGACTGATATCCCAAAGACCCGCCCAGTCCACCTAAGAGATCACTATATCGAAGGTGCAGGGCAGCTCTGCCCGGAGTGCTACCGGAAGCTATATGGATCGGTGAGGGATGGGGAAAAGGAGTGAGGGGGGCAACAGCTCGGCAGTTTGGCAATGAAGCAAGCCCGGGCGTCGACCGGGCTTATGGTTTGCCGAGATCTAGTGCGGCTGCGTAGAACGACCCCGGTCATCGACCAGGTCGTTACGGGCGTATGCAATACGCCCCTACGAGATAGTCATCCGTACCCCGATGGGTGCGCACACGCTGTCACGTCGTCTTGTTGTTCAAACCGAAGCACTACCGTGATCCCCGCCGCATGCAGCATTCCCCACGGTCGCACGTAGGGGCGTGTTGCGTACGCCCGAGATCCCCATAGCGGGCACCGATATAGGGATCCGTCTGCATCTAATATGACATGCGTCTCGTAGAACGACCCCGGTCATCGACCGGGGCCGTTACGGGCGTATGCAATACGCCCCTACAAGATAGTCATCCGTACCCCGATGGGAGCGTATACGCGGTCGCGCCATGCTGTTGGTCAAACCGAAACACCACCGAGATCACCGCCGCATGCAGCATTCCGCACGGTCGCACGTAGGGGCGTATGGCATACGCCCGTGATCCCCATAGCGGGCGCCGATATAGGGATCCGACCGCACCTAATATGATATGGGTCGCGTAGAACGGCCCCGGTCATCGACCGGGGCCGTTGCGGGCGTATGCGATACGCCCCTACATTCTGGTGTGCTTAACCCGATGCGGGTTCTCTGTATCCTCGGCCCATTTCGCCGGGTTATTGACGATGTATTCGCGGATGGCATTCAGGTCGCGTTCGGTGCGAATGATGTGTTCATAATAGCCACGTTGCCACACAGTTGCCCCGGGAAGGCGTCGAACATCGTTGACCATCCGGGTCGAGGCCGCCTTGAAACCACGAATCACTGCACCGAGGGTCTCCGATTGGGACTGCAACCCTTTGTGCCTGGCGACAGGAGTAGCCTCCCGATCGCTGTGAAAGACGATGATACCATGAAGGTGATTAGGCATGACGACATGCGCGTCAAGCTGAACGTAATCCCTGACCAGCGGCGTCGACAACCAGGCGGTCTCGACCGCTCTTCCCAGTTCATTCAGCCGGACAGCGCCATCTCGCACATCACCGAACACTATTCGCCTACCTTCTGTGCACAGGGTCACGAAATAGGCGCCACTCTGACCATAATCGTAATCCTGCAGCCGCAGCGTCCGCCGACTGCCTGCGATTTCTTCTCCCATAGCCACTTCCCCTACTGCGCGTCCGCCTTTAGCGCCTCCGCCTTGTCGGTGCGCTCCCAGGGTAGATCCAGGTCGTTGCGGCCGAAGTGGCCGTAAGCGGCGGTCTGCTTGTAGATTGGTCTGCGTAAGCCCAGGTCGCGGATGATGGCCGCGGGTCGCAGATCGAAGTGCTTACGGATCAACTGCGCCAGCTTCTCCTCGCTGACCGCACTGCTCCCAAAGGTATCAACCATGACGGAGACTGGATGCGCCACGCCGATGGCGTAGGCCAGCTCCACTTCGCAGCGCTCAGCCAGCCCTGCTGCCACGATGTTCTTAGCAATGTAGCGCGCCATGTAGGCAGCCGAACGGTCCACCTTGGTGGGATCCTTGCCCGAGAACGCCCCGCCGCCGTGACGAGCCATGCCTCCATAAGTGTCAACAATGATCTTGCGTCCGGTCAAGCCGGAGTCACCCTGGGGCCCGCCGATGGCGAAGCGACCGGTGGGGTTGATGAGGAAGCGCGTCTTGCTATCAATCAGCTCGGCCGGGATGACCGGCTTAATCACCTTGGCGATGATGTCAGCCTTGATCACTTCCAACGGAACCTCAGGCTTGTGTTGGGAAGAGATAACAATGGTATCGATACGCACCGGCCGATGCCCCTCATACTCCACGGTGACTTGGGTCTTGCCATCCGGTCGGAGATAGGGAACGACCCGCTCTTTCCTCACTTGACTCAGGCGCCGTGCCAGCTGGTGTGCGTAGGAGATCGGTGCCGGCATCAGTTCCGGGGTCTCGTTGCAGGCGAAGCCAAACATCATCCCTTGGTCGCCGGCTCCGGTGGCCTCGATGGACTGGTCGTCCATCTCGCCGGTCTTGGCCTCAAGGGCTTTATCCACGCCCAGCGCGATATCTGCAGATTGTTCGTTGATCGACGTTAAGACGGCGCAGGTTGCCCCATCAAAGCCATATTTGGCGCGGGTGTAGCCGATCTCGGTAACGGTCTTGCGCACGATGCTGGGGATATCCACGTAACACTTCGTGCTGATCTCGCCCATGACCAGGACCATCCCGGTCGCCACCGCAGTCTCGCAAGCCACACGGGCGCTGGGGTCCTCAGCCAAGATGGCATCGAGAATGGCATCCGAGATCTGATCGCAGATCTTATCGGGATGCCCCTCGGTTACTGACTCAGAGGTAAACACATAACGCTTGTCCGCCATTTCACAACCCCCTATAACATGTTACTTATTATGCCGCCGAACGCCACGCTGGAGATCCCTTCTCCTGGTAGTATGTCCAGCCCTATGACGGCAGGCATAACAAAACCTCTCCCATTGGGAGAGGTTGAAAACAACGTTTCGCTCATCTGCCACATGGTATGTGCAGGAATTAGCACCGTGCCTGCCGGCCGGTTGCTGGGTTTCATTGGGCCCGCCCCTCCACCTCTCTCGATGAGTATTTAGTTTTTGAGTTCACTCAGCTACTATATAGCATGACCCAGGTCTTGTCAATACGTCTCGCGTGCTTACGGCTCCCGTCCCGGCGCATGAATACCCCATGATTAAGTCTATCTAAAAAGAATTCATGACGAATTTTGGAACATCTTGCCGGTTTGTGGTGTTCTATGGTAATATGAACACATTCCCATTAATATACTTGCAGAGTACTCATGACGAAACGGGAAACGAGGTAGAGGGATGCGAGGCGTTGGTATGTTCTGGGCCCTGATGCAGCAGCAATACTGGTCGCTCTACGCACACAATGTCAATGTGGGGAGACTGAGCTGCGCCATGGCTAGCGAGTTGGGGTTGCCGGACCACGAGAAGGAGCAGATCTGTTCAGCAGCGTCCATCCATGATCTAGGGAAGCTCTTCATCAGCCGCAGCATACTGGAAAAGTCCGCGCATCTCGATGAAGCCGAGTGGATACACCTCCGCCGCCATACACGGCTCGGCGCCATGACCATCATGCAGTTCGAGGGACTCAAGGAGCTGGAGTCGTCTGTTCGCTTTCACCACGAACGCTGGGATGGTGCTGGTTACGAAGGTCTCCAGGGGGAGACGATCCCGCTGGGGGCACGAATAATTGCCGTTGCAGATGCCGTGGCCGCCATGACAGAGCCGCGCAGCTACCGTCGACTGGCCAGCTTCAGCGAAGTGATCGACGAGTTGCTGAGGGGCAAGGGGACTCAGTTTGATCCCCTGCTGGTGGACCTGGCACTGGATTGCCAATCGCTGATCGCCGACCTGGCGGAGCACCCCGTCAGGCGAGAGACAGTCTGTGATTTCGCCGGGGAATAGCATAGAAATATGATAACAACGGGGTCTAGCCCCGTTGTTATCTTGTTTGTCGGCGTTTTGGGCTCAGACCGCTTGTCCGCTGCGGTCAGACCCCGAACTTGCCAGCCGTTCAGCGATGCGGTTCTGCATCTCCACAAACGCCCCCTGCTGTGCGAAACCGTTCATCAGGATCGCGAAACAGAGCCGTCGGCCTCCGGCCGTAGTGACGTAGCCGGATAAGGCGCTGACCCCGCCCATGGTCCCGGTCTTGGCTCTCACGTTGCCATGGGCGTAGCCGGTCTTCATACGGTTACGCAGGGTCCCGTCGATCCCAGCGATGGGCAACGAAGCATAGTAGGCAGCGAACTCGGGATCGATGGTCATCTGCCTGAGCAGTGTGGTCACCTGTCGTGAAGTGATCAGGTTATGGCGTGTCAGCCCTGATCCATCGGTGAGAACTGGCAAGCTCTCCGCCCCACCCGAACGCAGCAGCTGATGAACCAACTTAACACCCGCTTCAGCGCTGCCCACCCCATCAACAGTCATCCCAACGGTGCGCAGCACCATCTCGGCAACAAAGTTGTCGCTGGGCTTATTCAGACTGGCGATGATCTTCGTCATCGGCGGCGAGGGGTGGACAAACAACGGCCTATCGTGCTGTCCAACGACACCGCTGGCCACCGATCGGTCCGGCCTTACTCTGACGCCCGCTGCTATCAACGTATCCAAGAGCACTTTGCCAAAGAAGATGCTCGGATTCTCAACCGTGATCGTAATCTCAACCGGCGCATGGTCGATCGGAATCTCGCCCATGAGAACAACGCGATTGTTGTATGGCAACCGACTGAACTCCACCAATTCTTCGCCACCGCCAGTCGATGTCCGCACCCGGCTCTCCACGCTCAGGTAGCCGCGCGCCGGCCCGAGGTCAACCACCGCCAGCTCACCCACCTGGTGTCCGGGCTGGAGCGTGAGATTGACCACGTTCTTATTGCAGGATAGAGCTGAGATCTGCGGGCTATAGCCGTACTTCTCCAGGCTCGATAGCCATCCATGGGGGAGCGGCCCGCCGCCAAAGGCGGTATCATCCACCACGACTCCGCCATCAAGAGTTCGCAGCCCGAGGCCGACTAGCTCTTCCGCCCAGTTTCTTAGCACCGCATCATCGATGCTGGGATCCCCTACTCCCTTAACCACCAGATCACCTGCCCAGGTACCATCCGCATAGCGCCGACCACGGTGATAGACTGGGGTCTGGTAGTGGAAGTCGCCCCCTAGGTAATGGATGGCGGCCGCTGAGGTAAAGAGCTTGGTATTGGACGCGGGGGTAAAGGCCGTGTCGGGCAGATGAGAGTATACTTCACACCCGCTCTCCGCATCGACCACATGCATGCCGACCGAGCCATGGCGGAGAAGCGGATCGCAGAGAAGCTCATCAAGATCAGTTAGTAGGGGGTTGTTGACAGATTCCTGCTGCGCGTTCGCGCTGGCAGCAGCAACCTCACTCTGGGCTGACGCTGCAACGTCTAGGCACCCGCTACAGCCTGCGGACAGTAGCTCTGACACCACCTGCAGCAGCTCCTGATCACCCACTCCGTTGAGGCTGCCGAAAGCCAAGAGCGCCAAGGGCCTATGGTCGTCTCCCCAGTAACCGAGAACGCCTGCAGCTGATCTTCCCCGCGTGCAGATAACCCGCCCGCGCCCACCAACGGGAAGCAGTTCCGCCAGCTCAGGTTGGAACTTGTCGATATGCGTTAGCAGTGCTACCAAGTGACTTGCTGATAATAAGTTATAGCGGGATAGCCCGGCCCCGTCCATCAAGCGATAGCTCGTCCCGATGATCGGCGTCATCAGTTCATCGACCACCGCCAACCCCCGCTGGCTGTTCCCTGGCTGCCCATCAGCAATACCTAGATGCTTCAGCAGCAGCTCATAGACCAACGACGACCCACTCCCAGGGCAGTGCTGAGCGAGGATCTCGATGAGGGGTGCAGAGCGATGCTCCGCGAGGCAGTCCCCGCCATTACTGCCGTGAAGGAGTGAGCAGACACGCTTCGTCCGTTCTGATACAGCGATCCCGACCTCAGCCAAAGCCTGCAAAAACAGATGCCCGGCGTACAGAGCTGGATCGTCAACGGTCACCATAGCCCGGGCGGCGCCTTCTGTCCGGTCACATATCTCCAGCAGGTTGCTACCCCGCCGCCGCGAGACGAGATGGTTCTGGGCAGGGTTTACGCCATCCTGACGGTGGCTCCCGATCTCGACTCCTGCGACGCGCAGATATCCCTGTGCCCGCCCCAGGTCCACGACTTGATCCTGCCCCGCCTCACTCGCGTGCACCTGCACCAGTGCGCAATTGCCATCCACGGACAACGCGCTCAGCTGCGCCTGATGGGGTTCGCTCTCCTCGTCCCAGAACCAGCCTGCCCCCTGCCGCACATCATCGAAGAGGGTATCGTCCACGTAGAGTGGTCCGCAGGCCGCTCGGATGCCCCGGTCATGAAGGCTCTGAGCCAGCACCAGAAGATCCCCATACCGTAACGTCGGATCACCACCGCCGACCAGGGTTAGCCCATACCCTTCGGGAGTCTCTGCAACCAACACCCTAGTCACAAAGCGCCGATCTGCCCCGAGTCTGCTCATGGCCGCACTCGCCACCAGTAACTGGCTCGCAGAACCTGGAAAGACTGTCTTCTCAGCATCGTGACGGACCGCGCCTGCGCAGGCGAAGCTCCATTGGACATGGTCTTTGTGGTTGTCCCACCATGACATAGGTTTCTGCCTCCCATCATACGTAGAAGAGTCCACGTGTTAACTTAGGGGCTCGGTATCTTCATTCTCCTCATTTGACAAATCCAGGCACATTCCTTCATTGTCCAGAAAGCTCAGACCATATCACAAGGATCATCAGCGACGATGCAGAATACAGTGGAGATAGGATAGGTACAGATCGGTGTCAATTAAGGGGTCTGACCACAAAGTTAACATGGCCGGACCTCACCTCACTTGTCTTCTTGTAGACTTGTGTTTTTGTGTTCTTGTGGACTTGTGGACTTGTGGACTTGTGGACTCGTATCTCTGTGGACTCCGTGTGCCCCAGCGCACGGTTTGGAGGTCACGCATGAAGACCAAACTCATACATCTCCTACTCCTCGCCCTGCTACTGCTGCCTTATGCTGGGGTCGCCGCCGCACCAGTCGACCAGGGCGACCCAGAGAAGATCATCCTGCAGACCAGCGCAGAAGAACAGAAGGTCATCCGCGAACTGATCGACCACGAGCTTGACCTGATGCGCGTCAACCTGGAGCTACAGCAACTGGAGGGCCGCATTCGCGACCTGGAGACAGCTCGCGACGAGGCACGCGCGGCGCTGGCCATGAGCGAACAGAGGATGAACAGTCGTGACGATCTGATACGTAAGCGCCTACGCTTTCTATATGAGGACGGTCGAGTCTCATACCTGGAGGTGCTGCTGCAAGCCACTGACTTCAGCGACCTACTCAGCCGCTTTGAGTTGGTCCAGACGGTCATCCTCCACGACATGCAGATCCTGAGAGAGACGCACGCCTTGCGCCAGGAGATAAGCAACAAGGCTGAGGCTCTGGCGGAGCAGCAACGACTACTGATTGAAGAACGGCAGGCACTGGGCGAGAAAAAGGATGAAGTGACCGCAGTCATCTCGCAACGGGATGAGTATCTCAGGTCCTTGCGCGACAAGCGCCATTACTACCAAACCATGGTCGACGACGTGGTAGACCACTGGAATGAGCAGATCATGCCAGAGATCACACAGTTGGCGTTCAATATCGGTTACGTGGTGAGCGATCCCGAAATTGTCAAGGAAGCCGACGTCGAGGTCAGTCTCTTCCCGCCGGGTATCTTGGTCGGGGTGAGTGATACGGCCTTGAACAAGCGGCTGTGGGCCCGCGACAAGTCCCTGACCCCCTTCCAGGTGGTCTTTGAAGAGGGGCAGGTTGTCATCCGCCGCGACCTGGACTACGAATTGAAGGTCACCGGTCTCTTCGAGCTGGATGACAAACAGCAGATCGTCTTCACCGTCACCGATATGACCCTCGACGGGCTCGCCATCTCCGAGGGCCTGCGCCAAACTCTATTTAGGGGCATGAAGGTCAGCTTCAACCCCACAGCCCTACCCATGAACATGAAGGTCACCGGCTTCATCGTCAAGCAAGGGAAGCTGAAGATGCGTCTAGCCATGTGAGCCAATGGAATGGGGTTGTCTCGTTAAACCGGGATCAGCAAGTACGCGACAAGGGAGCACCAAAACGGTGCTCCCTTGCTGTGTTATCAAGACGCAAACCGCGGGCGCAGCATGTGAACTGTATCCCATAAAGTGAACACGGTAAACTAAG